>JAFAYS010000438.1 GCA_019240175.1 Chloroflexota bacterium
ACCCGCCTGGATCTTCTGACCTCTCAGTACGACACTAGCTACGAGTACTTTTCGCAACGGCTGGAAGGCCTCGCCGACGACGAGTACTTCTGGGAGCCGGCCAGCACGAGCTGGAGCATCCGCCGCCGCGCCGAGGCGCGAACGCCGCGCATCTTCGGCAAAGGCGACTGGGTGTTAGAAATGGAGATTCCCGAGCCCGCTACGCCACTTGTCACGACGATCGCCTGGCGCCTGGGACACATGATCTCGGGGGAGATGATCCGCCACGACTACACCTTTGGCAACAAATCGCTGCACTGGGACCAGATCGAGTTTGCCGGCAGCGCCAGCGAAGCCCTCGCCATGTTGGAGCGCTCACACCAGGCGTGGCGCGCCGGCCTGGGCAGCCTGAGCGACGCCGACCTCGACATCGTCGGGCTCAGCTCGAATCCCTGGGGGCTCGATCCAACGCTGCCGTTTGGCGATATTCTGTGGTGGACCAATCGCGAGCTGATTCACCACGCCGCCGAGATTGCACTGCTGCGCGATCTATGGCGCTTCCAGGCATAAATTCAGCCCGCGATCGAGAAGTGTCGATCGCGGGCTGCGCTTTGATCTCATCGAAACGTTTAAGGAAAGGTTAAAACAGTCGGGCGCGTCTAAGGGTTAACAGAAGTAAATCCTGGGGTGTTCCTCGTGCGCCTGCGATCACACCAGCGCGCCGATCGGAACGCACAGCCGTGGAGGTGCTCTACCAACCATGCATACCACTGGTCCTCGTCCAAACGCAATGCAGTCTCGCAAAACGCACGCTAAAGCCGGGACCATCTGCTCACCTGTTGCTGATCTCCCCCGCATCACTCACACGAAGCGAAGCGTATGCACACGTTCTTGAACCGTTCATTCCTCACGAAGCTCGTCCTCGGTCTGACTCTGCTCACCCTTTCCAGCCTGACGGTCGCGGTACAGGCGATGACCGCCGTGCAAAACGACGCAGCGATCGTCACCAAGTTCATTGACGAGGCACGTAAATTCGGGCTGGCGTTCAAGCCTGAAGATGTCGAAGTCAGGCACACCCCTGAAGGCACAACCGCCACGGCGATCCTCAATGCTCCGTGGACAGAAGACGCCGTCGCGAAAGGCCTCGATGTCGGCTTTGCCTATGTCGCCAGCTCTGGATCAGAGCCAGTGCCGAACGGCTTCTATAAGCTGCATCTGAAAGACGATGCGGCCACGCAGACGCTATCGTTTCTGGATCAATACAACAAACCGGTTGCAGTCATGAAAGGTTCAAAACCAGTAACCACGACGGCGAGCGGCTCGATCTCGGGTCTCTTCGTCCGGCTTCCAGACCTTGCTTTCTGGGAAGAGGTTGTTCCTGGTGAGAGCATGAAGCCGGTGCTGCACCTCAACTACTCATACAAATACCCGACGCCGACGCCGCGTGTTCCGCCGCTCGGCCAATAAAATAGCCGCCCGAAGTCTAGACAAACGTATTTCGCACGCCGACGCAAACTTTCTGATGCATCGGCGTGCGTTGCTATGGGCAGCCTACACGATTTCAGCTTTCGGCGGTTTGAGCGCGCTTGGCGGGTCGCTTGTAGCGCGTGCCACGGTCGACGGTGCGGCGATTGCGCACAAACGACATCACGGGCACGCCGTAGCCGCAGCTGGTCATCGTCTGCTCGATCGCCACTTCGATCACATAGCGCGCCACTGCGGGAGCGCCGGGATTAGTTGGCTGCGGCAGCTGCTGGGCTAGCGGCGACTGATCGAAGGGCGTGACCTGCGCCGTGCCGTAGAGCCGAATAATCGCGGCCTGATCATCCTCGAACGAGCAAACCATCAACGTAATCGGGCCGCCTGCCAGCGAATGTCGGGCGGTCTCGTTACCGCTGCCGACGTAATCCACAAATGCCACGCGATTCGCATCGAGAATATGCAGCGGCACGCCGCCCTTGGGTGAAACGTTGACCGGCCCGACGCCATGCGGTCCGTGGGCCAGCTCGGGGTCAGCCGTCGCGACGAAAAAGAGCGGGGCGTTGGCGATCAGCGCGGCTTGCTCCTCGGTGATCGAAGGATAAAAAGTTGCCATGATGAGGTGCGCTCCTTGTATCGCTGGCACTGGCAGAGGACGCGCCAGGCGTAGATTCCACTGATTGAGCGGGCGTGCTCCCTCCCCGCCGAGCTATTGTAACATCCGATCGATTGACTCTCATCCGACCTTTTGCTACCATACCGGACGCGTTGCACTCTTGTCCTTACCACTAATTGCCTTGGCCTGCCGACATCGCGCGACGCATCAAAGGCGAAACTCGTGCTCCTGGCGGTCTAGCTGAAGAAGGAGATCGCCATGCTGCGCTTCCCGCCCCGACTGGCCCTGTTGCTGGTCGGCCTCACGTTTATTTTCGCCTCG
>JAFAYS010000517.1 GCA_019240175.1 Chloroflexota bacterium
GGGCCGCCAGCTGCGCGCGCCGGTGAACTTTGCGGCGGGACTTGAGACGCTGTTTGCCGAGTCCGAGCAGGCGCTGCTTGAGGTCGGGCCGGGTCGCGCGCTGAGCACCTTCGCGCGCCAGCATCCCGCCAAGCGCCAGCAGTCGATCTTGCAGTCGCTGCGCCATCCTCAGGAGCGCATCAGCGACGCGGTGTTCCTTTCGCTGACCGTCGCGCGGCTGTGGCTGGTCGGCGTCGAGATCGATTGGGCCGCGATGAACAGCGATCAGCGACGGCTGCGCGTGCCGCTGCCGACCTATCCCTTCGAGCGGCAGCGCTACTGGATCGATCCGCCGGGCATGCAGCGCAGCACGACGCCCAGCCCGATCCAAACCACGCTCGACACGCAGCCCGTGATCGCCGCGCCGGCTTTGTCGCTGCATGGACGGCCTGCGGGAGCGCCCGAGTACGTCGAGCCGCGCAACGCGATCGAGAGCCATATCGCCGGCATCTGGCAGGAGTTGCTGGGCGTCGATCAGGTCGGCAGCCTCGACAACTTCTTCGAGCTGGGCGGCCACTCGCTGATGGCGACGCAGATGGTCGCGCGTTTGCAAGATGTGTTTCCCGTCGATCTGCCGCTGAGCGCGCTGTTCGAGGTTTCGACGCTGGCCGAGCTAGGCGATCTGATCGAGACGCTGCTGATCGAAAAGATCGAGGCGCTGCCCGAGGACGAGGCCCAGCAGCTGGTCGAGAGTATGTTCGGCTAGCATTTTGTCCAATGATCATGTGTTCCGGTTGAGATACACTCCTTCGTGAAGCTACCAGAGGCCGAGCCGGCCTTGTGTGAGGTTTAAATGTCCCAATCAGATTCGCTCAAATCGCGCCGAGACGATCTCTCGCCTGCGAAGCGAGCGCTGCTCGAAAAGTGGGCTCAGGGCAAGGCCGCCGGAGCCGCGCGGAGCGGAATCCCCCGCCGCTCCGATTCAGGACCCGCGCCGCTGTCGTTTGCGCAGCAGCGCTTGTGGTTTCTGGATCAGCTGATGCAGGGGAGCGCGGCCTATAATCTGTTTGAGGGTGTTCGCCTCACGGGCCCGCTCGACGCCGCCGCGCTACAACACAGTCTCAACGCAATCGTGGGGCGTCACGAGATTCTGCGCACCACGATCCAGCTGCAAGACGGCCTGCCAATCCAGGTGATCGCGCCCGAGCTAGTGCTGGATCTGCCGCTGATCGATCTGCGCGATCTGCCTGAGGAGCAGCGCCAGGCCGAGATTCGCCGCCTGATCGCCGAGGAGTCGCAGAAGCCCTTCGATCTGGCAGTTGATCAGCCGATTCGCGCGTCGCTGGTGCGGCTGGCGGATCAAGATCACGCGCTGCTGCTGACGATGCATCATATCGTCTCGGATGCGTGGTCGTTTGCGCTGCTGGTGCAGGAGCTGATGGCGCTGTATCCCGCCGCCGTCACCGGTCAGAGCGCCACGTTGCCGGATCTGCCGATCCAGTACGCCGACTTCGCGGTCTGGCAGCGCGAAACTTTGCAGGGCGAGGCGCTCGACAAGCAACTGAGCTACTGGCGCGAGCAGTTCGCCGCGCTGCCGCCGGTGCTGGAACTGCCCTCGGATCGGCCACGTCCGGCGGTGCAAACCTACAACGGCGCGCGCTACTCCTTCTCGCTGCCGCCGGCGCTGCTCGAATCCCTGACCGCGCTGAGCCGCCAGGAAAACGCCACGCTGTTTATGACGCTGCTGGCGGCCTGGAAAACCTTGCTCTACCGCTACACCGGCCACGCAGACATCGCGGTTGGCACGCCGATCGCCAACCGTGAGCGCGTGGAGGTCGAGCGGCTGATCGGCGTGTTTGCCAATACATTGGCGCTGCGGACCAGCTTTGCGGGCGAGATGCGCTTTCGCGATCTGCTGGCCGAGGTGCGTAAAGTGGCGCTGGGCGCGTACGCGCATCAAGATCTGCCGTTTGAGCAGCTGGTCGATGCGCTGCAGCTAGAGCGCGACATCAGCCACACGCCGCTGTTTCAGGTCTTGTTCGCGCTGCAAAACGTACCGCATCCGACGGCCAACCTATCCACGTTGTCGCTTGGCCCGCTGGCGATCGAGTACAACAGCACCAAGTTCGATCTGTCGCTGACGGTCGAAGAGGGCGCGGCCAGCAACCGCGCTTACTTCGAGTACAACACCGATCTCTTCGACGAGCGCACCATCGCACGCATGGCCGAGCACTACCAGGCGCTGCTGGCGGCGATCGTGGCCGATCCAGATCAGCGGTTGGTCGATCTGCCGCTGCTGGCGGCTGAGGAGCGCGCGCAGATCCTGGGCGAGTGGAACGCGACGCGCCAAGAATACGCCGGGCCGCGCAGTTTGCATCAGCTCTTCGAGGCGCAGGCCGAGCGCACGCCGTATATGACCGCGCTGATCGTCGGCGCGGGTACCCGCGAGCGGGTGGTGCTGAGCTACGCCGATCTGAACGCTCGCGCCAATCAGCTGGCGCACCATCTACGCAGTCTGGGCGTGGGCGCTGAAGATCTAGTCGGCGTGTGTGTGGAGCGCTCGCCGGAGATGCTGATCGCGCTGCTGGGTATCCTCAAGTCGGGCGCGGCCTACGTTCCGCTCGATCCCAACTATCCCGCCGATCGTATCGCCTACATGCTCGACGACGCGCAGATGCGCGTGCTGCTGACGCAAGAGCATCTGGTTGCGAACTTGTCCGAGCACCAAGCCACGACGATCCGCCTCGACGCCGACTGGCCGCAAATTGCCACGCAGCCCAGTGCGAATCCCGCCACCAGCGCCAGCGATGACACGACGGCCTATGTGATCTACACCTCGGGCTCGACCGGACGACCCAAGGGCGTGATGATCCCACACCGCGCGGTCGTCAACTTTCTGCGCAGTATGGAGGGTCAGCCCGGCCTGAGCGCCGGCGATACGCTGGTCGCCGTGACGACGCTCTCGTTCGATATCGCGGGGCTAGAGCTGTTCTTGCCGCTAATCACCGGCGCGCGCGTGGTGCTGGCCCGGCGCGAAGAAACCGTCGATGGGCAGGCGCTGGCGACGTTGCTAAGCGACGCGGACGCCACGGTGATGCAGGCCACGCCCGCGACCTGGCGTGTGCTGCTCGACAGCGGCTGGTCGCCGCCGAGCGATTTCAAGATGCTGTGTGGCGGCGAGGCGCTGCCGCTGGATCTGGCGCAGCGTTTGAGTGCGATCGGCGAGCTGTGGAACATGTACGGCCCCACCGAAACCACAATCTGGTCGACGGTGGAGCGCATCGCGCCGGAGCCCACGCAGATCCCGATCGGTCGTCCGATCGCCAATACCACGATCTATCTGCTGGATGGGAACATGCAGCCGGTGCCGGTCGGCGTGCCTGGCCGGCTCTACATCGGCGGCGATGGCCTGGCGCGCGGCTATCTCAAGCGGCCTGAGTTGACCGCCGAGCGCTTCGTGCCCGATCCTTTCGGTGAGACGCCGGGATCGCGGATCTACTGGACCGGCGACCTGGCGCGCTATCGCGCCGATGGGCGGATCGAGCATCTGGGTCGCATCGACTATCAGGTCAAGCTACGCGGCTACCGCATCGAGCTCGGCGAGATCGAAGCCGTGCTGCGCCAGCATCCGGCGGTGGACGAGGCGGCGGTGATCGTGCGCGAAGACCAGCCCGGTGACCAGCGCCTGGTCGGCTATGTCGCGCCGAACGCCGAGCACGCCGCGACCATTCGTGAGCTGCTGCGCATGGAGCGCCAGGGCCTGCTGGAAGATCGCCATACCTACGAGCTGCCTAACGGCCTCACGGTTGTGCACCAGACGCGCGCCGAGACCGACGCGCGCTATGCGCAGGCCGAGGCCGAGCTGGCGCGACTTCAAGCTGGTGCCGCGCTGCCGCCCAATCCGATCGTGGTGGATGCCGGCGCGAACATCGGTCTGTGGACGCTGCTGCTGGCTCAGGCGCGGCCCGACGCCACAATCCACGCCTTCGAGCCGATCCCGTCGCTGCATGTGCTGCTCAGGCTCAACAGCGAGCTGTATGGTCTCAACACGCAGCTCCACGCGATTGGCTTGGCTGACGCGCCGCGCACCGAGACCTTCAACTATTATCCGCAAGCGTCCGGCCTGATCTTGCAGGGGAACGACGCCGAGGCCGAGCGCGCGGCGATCAAAGACTTTGTGCTGCAGCAGTACGGTGACGACGCGGCCAGTCTTTCCGAGGCCGAGCTTGACGAGCTGCTGGCCGAGCGACTGGTCAGCGAACGTGTCACGCCGGAGTTCCGCACGCTTTCGGCGATCATGCGCGAGCAAAACTTGAGCCGGATCGATCTGCTGCGCGTGGATGCCGAGCTGACCGCGCGTGGTGTGCTCGACGGAATTGCCGCCGAAGATTGGGCCAATATCGGGCAAGTTCTGATCACGCTGCCTGGGCAAGACGAACTGATCGAGCGGACAGCGGCGCTGCTGCAACAGCAGGGCTACCAGATCACGCGGCTGAACAGCGTGAATGGCGCGAATGCTGGCCAGACGATCCACGCGTCGCGCTCGGTTGTTTCCGGCGGAACACGGCCTAACCAACCGCAGATCCAGCGCTATCACAGCGGACCGGCCTTGATCGCCGAACTGCGCGGCCTGCTCAAGGAGCGGCTGCCCGAGTATATGGTGCCGGGCGCGTTCATGCTGCTGCCGGAGCTGCCGCGCACGCCCAACGGCAAGCTCGATCGCCGGGCCTTGCCGCAGCCTGAGGCGCTGCGACCCGACCAAAAAGCCTCGTACGTCGCGCCGCAGAACGAGCTAGAGCGCTCGCTGGCGGCGATCTGGCAGCAGGCGCTGGGCGTCGAAAAGGTCGGCGTGTACGACAACTTCTTCGACCTCGGCGGCCACTCGCTGCTGATGATTCAGGTGCATACCCAGCTACGCAGTGAGCTTAACCGCGAGCTGGCGGTGATTGATATGTTCAAGTATCCCACGATCAGCGATCTCGCAAAATTTCTGAGCCAGAAGCAGGCTGAGCAGCCGATCTTCGAGCAGGTCTCTGACCGCGCCGAGAAGCGCCGCGAAACCCGGAGCCGTCAGGCCCAGCTACGCCAAGAGAGGAGGCGCTCATGACGGGCGAAGACGTTCAATACTCGCCGGACGATATTGCAATTGTCGGCATGGCTGGCCGTTTTCCAGGGGCCAAAAATCTCGACGAGTTCTGGCAAAATCTGTGTCAGGGCGTCGAGTCGATCGGGCATTTCAGCGACGAGGAGCTGATCGAGGTCGGCATCGATCCCGAGCAGCTGCGCGATCCGAGCTATGTCAAGGCCAAGGGCGCGCTCGACGAGATCGAGACCTTCGACGCGCCGTTCTTCGGCTTTCATCCACGCGAGGCGCAGATCACCGATCCGCAGCACCGCTTGTTTCTTGAGTGCGCGGTCGAGGCGCTAGAGCACGCGGGCTACAACCCCGACGAGTACGGCGGGCGGATCGGCGTTTTCGCGGGCGCGGCGCTCAATACGTATCTGCTCTTCAACCTGTACAGCAATCCTGAGATCCTGCGCGCGATGGGCAGCTTCCAAACGCTGATCAGCAGCGACAAAGATTTTCTGGCGACGCGCGCCTCGTACAAGCTGAACCTGCGTGGGCCGAGTATGACCGTGCAGACGGCCTGCTCGACCTCGCTGGTGGCGCTGGCTCAAGCCTGCCAGAGTCTGCTGAGCTTTCAAAGCGACATTGCGCTGGCTGGCGGCGTGAGCGTGACGGTCCCCAAGAAGTCGGGCTACCAGTACGCAGAAGGCGAGATCCTGTCGCCCGACGGCCACTGCCGCGCTTTTGACGCCGAGGCCGGCGGTACGGTCTCCGGCAACGGCGTGGGGCTGGTCGTGCTCAAGCGGCTCCAAGACGCACTCGACGACGGCGATCAGATCTATGCGGTCGTCAAAAGCTTTGCGCTCAACAACGACGGCTCCGGCAAGGTCGGCTATACCGCGCCGAGCGTCGAGGGCCAGGCCGAGGTGATCGCCGAAGCACTAGCGGTCGCCGAGATCGATCCCGAGACGATTAGCTATATTGAGGCGCACGGCACCGGCACGCGGCTCGGCGATCCGATCGAGATCGGCGCGCTGACGCAGGTGTTCCGCGCCAAGACCGATAAGGTCGGCTTCTGCGCGATCGGCTCGGTCAAAACCAATATTGGTCACCTCGACACTGCCGCTGGCATTGCCGGCCTGATCAAGGCCGTGCTGGCGCTCAAGCACGAGCAGATCCCGCCCAGCCTGCACTTCAACACACCAAATCCCGCGCTCAATCTCCCAAGCAGCCCGTTCTTTGTCAACACGCAGCTGCGCGACTGGCAGCGCGGAGCCTCACCCCGCCGCGCCGGCGTGAGCTCCTTCGGCATCGGCGGCACCAACGCGCATGTGATCCTGGAAGAAGCGCCCGCGCCGGTGGCCTCGGGTCCAGGCCGCGAGTGGGAGCTGCTGACGCTGTCGGCCAAAACCAGCAACGCGCTCGACGCCGCTACCAGCAATCTGGCCGCGTATCTCAAGCAGCACCCCGAGCTGAATCTGGCCGACGTGGCCTACACGCTCCAGATTGGGCGGCAAGACTACACCCAGCGCCGCACGCTGATCGCCGCCGGCCTGGCCGACGCGATCCAGACGCTTGAGTCGCTGCCCGCCGATCGCGTGCAGAGCGCAGCCCAGGAGCAGCGTGAGCGGCCCGTGGCGTTTTTGTTTCCCGGCCAGGGCGCGCAGTACGTCAACATGGGCCGCGAGCTGTACGAGCACGAGGAGCCGTTCCGCGCGGCGGTCGATGAGTGCGCCAGGCTGCTGCGAGCCGAGCTTGGCCTGGATCTGCGGGAGGTGCTGTATCCCGAGCCTGGGCAGGAGGATGCGGCCACTGAGCGCCTGACGCAAACCCAGATCACGCAGCCGGCCCTGTTTGTGATCGAGTACGCGCTGGCCCAGCTGTGGCAGTCGTGGGGCATCAAACCTGCCGCCATGATCGGCCACAGCGTCGGCGAGTATGTCGCGGCCACGGTCGCGGGTGTGTTTACGCTCAAAGATGCGCTCAAGCTGATCGCGACGCGCGGCAAGCTGATTCAAGGTCTGCCCGGCGGCTCGATGCTGAGCGTGGATCTGCCGGCGGCGGAGATCCAGCCGCTGCTTGACTCCAACCTCAGCGTGGCGGCGATCAATGGCCCGAAGCTGACCGTGGTGACCGGCCCGACCGAGGCGATCGCCGCGCTGGAGCAGACGCTGAGCGCCCGCGACGCTGAGTTCCGGCGGCTGCACACCTCGCACGCCTTCCACTCGGCTATGCTCGATCCGATCGTCGAGCCGTTCACGGCCCAGGTTGCGCGCGCCAAACCGCAGCCGCCGCAGATTCCGTTCGTCTCGAATGTGAGCGGCAGCTGGATCAGCGAGGCCGAGGCGACCGATCCGCGCTACTGGGGCCGCCAGCTGCGTGCGCCGGTCAACTTCACGGGCGGATTGGAGACGCTGTTCGCCGAGGCCGATCAGGCGCTGCTGGAAGTCGGGCCGGGCCGCACGCTAAGCACCTTTGCGCGGCAGCATCCCGCCAAGCGCCAGCAGCCGATCCTGCAATCGCTGCGCCATCCTCAGGAGCGCCAGACGGATCAAGCGTTGATGCTGGCGACGCTCGGGAAGCTGTGGCTGGCCGGTGTGCGGATCGATTGGAAGGGCGTGTATGCCGGCCAGGAGCGCCAGCGTGTGGCGCTGCCGAGCTACCCGTTTGAGCGTCAGCGCCACTGGATCGAGCCGCGCATCATGCGACCGCAGGCCGAGCCGGTGACGGTGGCCGAGCCCGTGAGGGAGCCGGTTAGTGCCGATGTGCTGGCGGCCAGCGAGCCGGTGCGCATGCTGGTTGAGCAAGCTGCCGAGCCTGCCAAGGCTGCTCCGGTTGCCGCGCTGCCTTCGATCGAGCGTAACGCGCCAGCGTACACGGCCAATGGTAGCAGCACCAATGGCATCAGTCGCGCGACGACGGCGACGGTGGCTACGCCGACCGTGACTACGCTTGATCCTGGCCCGAATGGCTCGAATGGTCACTCGGGCAGCAATGGATCGAATGGACATAACGACGTGATCGATTATGCGCCGTCGCACACCGAGATCGAAGAGCAGTTGGCCGTTTTGTGGAAAGAGCTGCTCGGCGTCGATCAGATCGGCGTGCATGACAACTTTTTCGAGCTCGGCGGCCACTCGCTGCTGGCAAGCCGTTTGATCGGTCGGGTGCGCGTCGGCTTTGGCGTGGATCTGCCGCTCTACGCGCTCTTTGAAGCGCCCACGATCGCACAGCTGGCCCAGCGCGTGGCTGAGGCCAGAGGCGGCGAGAGCAGGGTGACGCGCAACACGGCAATCGTCAGGGCGACACGCGACGGCGTAGTGCCGGCGGTGCTGGCGCAGGAGTGGCAGTGGCGCTACGATGCCGAGGGCATCAAGCACTGGCGGCACACCAACCCGCGCACGATCCGCCTGCAAGGACCGCTCAACGTGGCGGTGCTGGAACGTGCCCTGAACGAGGTTGTGCGCCGTCACGAGATGCTGCGCGCCACGTTCCAGATGGTCGACGGCCAGCTAAATCTGCGTATTCTGCCCAAGTACAAGCTCGCGCTGCCGATGATCGATCTGCGCCATTTGCCACAGCGCAAGCGCATGCGCGAGGCGCTACGGATCGCCGAGCAGGACGTGCGGGTGGATTGGGATGTGGAGCACGAGCCGATCCTGCGCGCCGGCATCATTCGCCTGGCTCCCGACGATCATATTCTGATGCTGGCCACGCACTACTTCGCGATCGACGGTCGCTCGGTGGATATTACGCATCGCGAGATGAATATTCTCTACGAGGCGTTCTTGAATGGGCGGCCCTCGCCGCTGCCCGAGCCCGAGGTCCAGTACGGCGACTTCACGATCTGGCAGCGACAATGGC
>JAFAYS010000632.1 GCA_019240175.1 Chloroflexota bacterium
CGCGTCGAAGGGAATCATGCCTTCGTTGGCGATGTCGGACGATAGCCAGTCTTTCTGGCCCGGCAGCACCAATCCGGTCTGGCTGGCCTTCAAAACATAGCCGAACTGGGCCTTGGTCACGATCGAGTCGCGATCGATGGCGTGGGCCACGGCGCGGCGAAACTCGACGTCGTTGAAGGGCGCTTTGGTCAGGTTGAAGCCCAGCGCGATCGCGCCGCCCGGCGGGAACCAGTAGTGGTTGTGCTCGGGATCTTTATCGACGTAGACCTGCTTGATGTTGGGCACGAACATCGCGTTGGTGTCGTACTTGCCCTGGCTCAGGTTGAGCTGCTCGGCCTGCTGGTTGCCCGCGCTCTTGTGGAAGACCAGCTTATTGACCATGACTTTGTCGGCCTGCCAGTAGTTTGGGTTGCGCTCCAGCACCAGCTGCTGGCCGTTGAAGGTAGCGGGCTTGAATGGCCCCGTGCCGACCGCGCTCTCGTTGAGGAAGGTGACCGGATCTTGCTCCTTCTCCCAGATGTGCTTGGGCACCATCTTGATGTCGACTACGCGCAGCAGCATGTTGGCAGCCGGCTCTTTAAACTTGAACGCGACCTTGTTGCCGTTGCTGGTTACGCTTTCGAGCGTGCGCCAGAGTCCGGGGCTATCAAAGGCCGCGTTTGCTTTGAGCAGGTTGTAGGTGAAGACGACATCCTCAGCCGTGAAGGGCTGGCCGTCGTTCCATTTCACGCCGTCGCGGATCGTGAACTCAAGGTTCTGCGCGTCTTTCCACTCGTAGCTGGACGCCAGCCAGGGGACCGCCTCGCAGCTATAGTTGTTGAAGACGAGCAGCGGCTCGAAGGTGTAGGCCGCGGTCAACGCGTTAGGCGAGAACGGATTGTAGTTTACCTGTGGATTCGATCCGCCGCCGAAGCCGCCGAAGTCGAGCTGCTCGACCATACCTGATCCAGCCGCCTGATTACCGCCCGACGTTCCGGTTTCACCGCCTGCCGCCGCGCCGCTGGGCGAAGCGTTGGCTCCGGTCTGTGTCTCGCTGGTCGATCCGCCGCATGCCGAAAGGATCAGCATCAGTGCCACGAGCGGTGCAAGCAGCACCGAGAAACGTGGTCTGGTCATCGCACTACCTCCTTGTCTTGCCCTGACCAACCGATGATTTCGAACTGTGGTTTAAAATCGCTCTGGTTTGGTTTCTCCTTTGCGCTTCAGAAAGATCGCTGCCCGTTCGTCGCTGCCTCGTGGGTGCAGCCGCAGCTCTGACGGATGATTACCTCGGTCGGCAGCACCACGTCGGGCGGCTCGTCTAGCTCGCCTTTAATCCGCGCCAGCAACAGCTTCGCCGTCTGACTGCCCAACTCGCGCGTCGGCTGGCACACCGTGGACAGCGCCGGCGCGATCAGCCGCGCCATGGGAATATCGTCCCAGCCAGTGAGCGCGACCTGCTCGGGAATGCGCACGCCTCGCGCGGTCAGCGCCGCATGCACGCCCAGCGCGATCTCGTCATTGGCGCACACGATCGCGCGCGGCAGCTCGCCGGCCTCCAGGATCTGCGAGATGGCCCACACGCCGTCCGCCTGCTGAAAGCCCACCCGAATCAGCGCGCCCGGCTCCCGCCCAACCTGCCGATGCGCCGCCACAAAGCCCTCCCAGCGATCGGTGGTGTCGGGTGAGCCGGTGGGATTGCCGATAAAGTAGATTGGATCGTAGCCGTGTGTGGTCAGCAGATGCAGCGTGATGTCGCGCGTGGATTGTGTGTTTTCGACGCGCACGGTCGGCACGTTGGGCATCGGATGTCGCGCCAGCAGCACAATCGGCACTTCCTGGTCGATCAGCGTTTGTACGCACTCGTTGGAAAGCGTGCCGCCCATGATCGCCATGCCGTCCACGCGCGAGGCCATATCGAGGACCTGATCCTCGGATTGTTCGAGCAGATGTGTGCCGAAGATCAGCACACTCTGGCGCGCGGTCACGGCCTCGGCCTCGAAGCCTTGAATCACCTCGGAGTAGTACGGCCCTGCCAGGCCCGGAAAGACGATGCCTAGCGCCGAGTGGCGGCGCTCCACCAGCGCGCGACCAAACCGGCTTGGCCGGTAGCCCAGCTCGGCGATCGCTTCCTGCACGCGCTGCCGGGTTTCGGGCGAGACCTGGCCAACGCCGCGCACAACTCGCGAGACCGTCGCGATCGAGACGCCGGTGCGCTTGGCTACCTCATGGACAGTTGTGTTCTGCTTGCCCATACGTCTTTGCTGTGATAACGTTTACTGTAAACGTTTACTGTAAGCGTTAACAGTAGCACAAGCCATAAACCTGTGCAACATTCATGTAATCGGTAAAGGATTGTTAAGCATCTAACGTGCCGCCGCTAAGTAGTGCCAGCGAGGTAGCAAGATGGTCGAGCTAAAGGATAAGCAGCTTCTGATCGATGGGGAGCCGCGATTGATCATGTGTGGCGAGATTCACTATTTCCGGCTGCGTCGCGACGAGTGGCAGGATCGCATCGACAAGCTCAAGGCTGCCGGCTGTAATGCGGTCGCCTCGTATGTGCCCTGGCTGTGTCACGAGCCAGTCGCCGGGCAGTTCGATCTCGACGGGCACACGCGGCCCGAGCTAGATCTCGCCGGCTTCATCGATCTGTGCCGCGACAACGATCTGCTGTTTCTGGTGCGGCCTGGCCCGTTCATTATGGCCGAGATCAAAAACGAGGGCGTGCCCTTCTGGGTCTACGAGCAGCATCCCGAGGCCATGCCGGTCAGCTGGGACGGCGAGCCGGTGCCGACGCGCACGCTGGACTATCTCGCGCCGGGCTTTCTGGCTGCCGCGCGCAACTGGTATCGTGCCGTGATGGGTGTGATCGCGCCACGACTTCAGCCGGTTGGCGGCAATATCATCGCCGTGCAGCTCGACAACGAGATCGGCATGCTCTCGTGGGTCGCCAATCGTTCGGATCTGACCGACCAGCTGCTCGACGATTTCGTGGCCTGGCTGCGGCAGCGCTACGATCAGCCGAGCTTGCAGGCGCGCTATCCCTTCGATCTCGACGAGGTCAACAGCCGTAACGTCGCGCTTCGCTCGCCACGCGAGGAGTATGCGCCCGCACTGCTCCGCGATCTTGGGCACTACATGCGCCACCGCTTCGCGCGCTACGTCGCCACGCTGCGCGGCTACGCCGAAGAGTTTGGCGTCACCGGCGTGCCCTTCGTGATCAATATCCACGGTACCGCCGACAGCCGCGGCCTGCCTTTTCCGCTGGGCATCAGCCAGCTCTACGAGAGCTACACCCAGGCTGCGGATTATCTGGCCGGCTCGGATCACTACCTCGGCGATCTCGATGCCAACAGCTTTCAAGATCTGTACCTGATCAACGCGCTGATGGACGCGGTCAATCTGCCCAATCAGCCGCTCTCATCGGTGGAGTTCGAGGCCGGCAGCGGCGACTACGGCGAAACCTATGGCGGTCGCTACGATCCGTCGGCAGTGGATTTCAAGATCCGCATGTGTGTGGCGCAGGGCAACCGGCTGCTCAACTATTATCTGTTTTGCGGCGGCACCAACTACCGGCTGCCTGAGGCGCTGCACGACGGCAACGATCGCATCGCGTTTACCGGCGAGCGTCACGGCTTTGCGGCACCGGTCAATCCTGAGGGCGAGCTGAACTATACCTACGCGCCGCTGGCCCGCGCCACGCGTGCGATGATGGCGGTCGCGGATCGGCTGGCGGTGGCGCGCGAAGAGCACGATCGCGTGGCCTTCGGCTTCATCCCCGACTACTACATGACCGAGTCGCGCTATCCGAGCAGCGCCGCGATGCAGGAGATCGTGGGGAATCTTGAGGCGAATCGTGGGCCGGGCGCGTGGGAGATTATGGCGCGGGCGATGCTGCTGGCCGGCTATCGCTTTGGCGCGGTGGATATCCAGAGTCGTGATCTCGATCCGCAGATCACGCCGGCGATTGCGCTAGGATCGGCGCGTTACATGGATGGCGCGATCCAGCAGCGGCTGGTCGACTATCTCACGGCGGGCGGTGGGCTGCTGCTCTACGGCGAGCTGCCGCGCTTCGACATGGAGGCGCGGCCCTGCACGATCCTGTCCGACGCGCTGGGCTTGACGCCGGTTGGATCGCGTCAAGCCTCGCCGCACTATTTCCTTTCGCTCGTGGCCGAGGGTTGGGCCGCGCCACGCCCCGAGGTGCGCACGCACTACGCGCAGGGTTTTGTTGCCAGCCGGGGCGAGGTGCTGCTGCGGGTCTACGATACCGGCGAGGCGTGTGGCTTCGATATTCCGCTTGGCAGCGGTCGTGCGATCCTGCTGACGACGGCTTATCGCTGCGACATTGCGCTGTTCCGCTCCGCGCTCGAACGTTTGGGCGCGACTGCAGCGCTACGTCACGACTCGCCGCACTATGGCATCTTTATGACTTCGACTGCCTCGGAGGATGGCGCGCGCTTCCTGCATCTGCTCAATCTCGACGGCTTCGCCAAAACGATCCACCTGACCGAGCACGGCCAGCCGCTGCTCGATGGTCGCGCGCTGACGCTGGAAAGTCGGGCCGGCATCATGCTGCCGCTGAATCTGCGCTGCGGCGATACGCGAATCGTTTACTCCACGGCTGAGATCGCCGAGATTGGGTCGGATGCAATCAGCTTTCGGTTGACGCAACCTGAGGATGTGATCGCGATCGAGACCGATCGCCGGATCGTGCCGAGCGCCGAGTATCGCGTTGAGCAGCGCGGCACGACGACGCTGATTGTTTCGAACAAGCCGGCGTGTCTGGATGACCGGCTGGTGATTTCGTTTTAGAATAAGCGATCTTAATTGTGAGGAGTGTATGCATGGTAGACTCGAAGCCGCTCCGCTTTGGCGAGGCCGACCCGGCGATCGATGCGCGCGTCGATGAACTGCTGGCGCGCATGACGCTGGCCGAAAAGATCGGGCAGATGAATCAGAGCGACGTTAACGTGCTGTCCAATCCAGCCGAGTCGATTCGCTCGGGCGCGATCGGCTCGCTGCTGTCGATCGTCGATCC
>JAFAYS010000753.1 GCA_019240175.1 Chloroflexota bacterium
TCTGGATAAGAGCTTTGTCTTATTGTTGCAAGCAATATAAGTGATCCGATCAAGATTGTCAAGTATTATTTGATAGGAAAACTCAAGATTAGTCGAAGGTCCAGGCGAGGACTAAAATGCTAGCATTCGCGGTTGATCGCGGTGCTAAGATCGAGGTGGTTTGATCAAGCAAGGGAACGTGACGATGACCGAGGAGCAGTCCAATCAGTTCTTACACGAGTTTACCGCCTGGGCCGAGGCTCAGCCCGATATTCAAGCGGTTGCAGTGGTAGGCTCGTACGCGCGTAACACAGCCCGGCCAGACTCGGACATCGATCTGGTTGTGATCGCCGAGCGGCCCGAGCTGTATGTGCAAAACACGGGCTGGATCGAGCGCTTCGGACCTGTGGCGCGGCAGCAGACCGAGGACTACAACAAGCTGATCTCGGTGCGCGCCTGGTACGCCGACGGTCGCGAGATCGAGTATGGCCTGACGGATGCAAGCTGGGCCGCGCTGCCGCTCGACGCCGGCTCGCAGCGTGTGATCGCGGATGGTATGCGCGTGCTGTTTGAGCGTACGCCGCTGCTGAGCCGGCACCAAGTTCAAGCTGATTGATCGCGCGGGCTAGTCCGTTCCTGCCAGCGATCGATGCATCAGGTAGGCATCGACATAGCCGAGCGCGCTATGGCGAAAGGCTTTGGGCAACGTCGCCAGGATTTGAAAGCCGTACTGCTGATATAGCTTCACTGCGCCATGATTGGTGCTGACGACGAAATTAAACTGGATCGCTTGGTAGCCGGCGCGTCGCGCCTCGATCAAAGAGTGTTCGAGCATCAGCCGGCCAATCCCGCGCCCACGGTACTCGGCGTCGACAATATACGAGCCATTCGCCACATGTGAGCCGCGCCCAGGCATATTCGGCAGCAGCTTATAGGCACCCACAACGCGCTCTTCGCTACAAGCGACAAATGTTTGCACACCGGGCCCGATCCACATTCCGTGCGCTTGCTGCTCGGTGAAGGTCGCGTCATTTACATAGGTTTCACCGGCGTTGATAATCTCTTGGAAGATGGCCCAAATCGTGGGAAAGTCTTGCTCGGTCGCCGGTCGGATCTCAATCATGCGCAAAACCTTTTCGATGCTGATTAATTGCGCTATTCTAGCAGATGCCTCTAGTGCTAGAAGCAGGTTAGCAATGAGGTTCGTACCATGAGTCAGGTTGTCAAACTGCCCAACCACCAGCTCGCAGCTTACCTCGATCAGGTCGGCGCGGCGGGCGTCTTCTCGCGCTATGTGATCGCCCGCCAGCCTGATGCCGAGTCGCTGGCTGTGGTCGAGAATGGGCGTGTGGTTGGCACGGCGGTTGCGGGCAGCAGCGTCGGGCTGTTCGAGGCGTATTCGCACTGGATCTTCGCCGGCTCACCCGAGGCCGCGCTGCTGCTGGCTCAGGCGACAAGAAACGACTCGCCCGCGCTCAACTTCCCGCTGAGCTACCTCGATCAAGTCCAGGCGACCTATCCTCAGCATCAGATCAGCGTCGATCGGCTGTATGTGCTGCCACAGTCTCGTTTCCATGCCGCACGTGGCGCTGCGCCTGTTCAGCGAATCGACGCGGCTGCGCTGCAAATGTTGGATGTTCCGGCCGAGCTTCAGCCCTTGATCGGCGCAGCGGATGCGTGGACCGGCGACTATACGCTGCATGGGATCGTTCTCCAACATACGCTGGTCTGTATCGGTGAAACGATCGTGCAAGACCAGCACTACGGCGCGATCCAGCAAATCTACACGCTGCCGGCCTATCGCGGTCGCAGCCTGGCCCAGCAGCTGGTCAGCGCGTGCTGCGATTCGCTTCTGGCCCAACACAAACTACCAATTTATGTCGCCGCCGAAGACAATCTGCCGTCACGCCACCTGGCCGAGAAGCTCGGCTTCCTCCTCGACTCTCGCTATGGCTACCTCGTTTGAAACGACCCAAATTCTTAAAATAATCTTAAGACGCCTCTTGACAAATCCCTGCTGGGTAGCATATAGTGGAACCTGAATTTGGGAGCGGTTCCAAAGACTAATCTTTTGAAACCGGAGCCGTGACCATCCGTCCGCAGCTTGACCAACAGCTTGCAAGATCTTCACAATACTATCCTGTACCCGTCCAGAAGAAGTCTGATATAGCGCATTAGAACTGGATAGTTGTACGTTTACATCTTTTTTGTTGAGAGCGCTCCCACATGACAACATTCACCATTGAACAAATCGCTGAGCTAGCCGACGTTTCGCGCTCCACGGTCTCGCGGGTTTTGAACAACCACCCGAGCGTGCGGCCCGCCGTGCGCGACCGCATTTTGCGCGTGATCAACGAGAACGGCTACGCGCCACAGGCCGCCGCGCGCAGCCTGGCCAGCCGCCGCACCAACGTGATCGGCCTGGTGATTCCACGCAGCGCCACGGTGATTTTCTCCGATCCATTCTTCCCGCACGTGATCCAGGGCATCACCGAGGCCTGCACCGCCCGCGATTATTTTGTGATGCTGTCGATGGTCACTGCGGAGCTGGAGCAGGGCTTTTACAACCGCATCGTGCGCAGCCGCCACTTCGACGGCATGATTATGCTTTCGAGCGACGTGGACGATCCGATTCTGCCGCTGCTGATGAAAGATCGCACGCCGCTGGTGCTGGTGGGACGGCATCCCTACTTCACGGATCTCAACTGGGTCGACGTGGAAAACCGCGAAGGCTCACGTGAGGCGGTCAGGCATCTGATCAAGCTCGGCCACACGCGCATCGCGACGATCACCGGAGCGCTGCAAATGGCCGCCGGCATCGACCGGCGCGACGGCTATAAACAGGCGCTGCTCGAAGCCGCGCTGCCGATCACGCCTGAGCTGATCGTGGAAGGGCATTTTACGCAGCAAGGCGGCTATGAGGCAATGAACCAGCTGCTCGGGTTGCCACAGCCGCCCAAAGCGATCTTTATTGCCAGCGACACGATGGCGATCGGCGCGCTGCGTGCGATCCACGAGGCCAATCTGTCGATCCCCAACGACGTTGCAATCGTGAGCTTCGACGATCTGCCAGCCGCTTCATTCTCCAATCCGCCGCTCACCACGATGCGCCAGTCGATCTTTGAGATGGGCAGCGCCGCCGCGTCGATGCTGATCTCGCTGCTGGAAGGCGAGGAAAACGTCATCACGCAGCGCCGCATTCAAACACAGCTTGTGATCCGCCAATCGTGCGGAGCCGCGCAACAAACACGCTAGGTCGTCAACGCCCCCCGCAGTCAATGTCGATCGAGCCGGTAGCCAGCCGGCGGATGCGGAAAGGAACGTGCGTGAGTCTTTTTGAAACCCTCCCACCTGTCGCGTCAAGCCCGGATCGGCCCGCCGAGATTCCCAGCGCGGCCTGGAAACATCCGATCGGCGGGCGCATGCCGGATGCCGGACAGGCCGTGCAGGGCGTGACACCGGTGATCATTGACGACGGCCCCGACCAGGGATTACCGCTCGGCGGCATGGGCAGCGGCGCGATCGGACGAACGCATCGCGGCGACTTCGCGCGCTGGCATCTTGAGGCCGGCAAGCACAGCTATCAGACAGCTTTCGCCAACCAGTTCAGCGTATATGTCGAGCACGACGGCCAGCGCCTGGCACAGGTGTTGTGTACGGAGCGCCCCAAGGATCATCTGAGCGCCTGGCAGTGGGAATATCCGC
>JAFAYS010000856.1 GCA_019240175.1 Chloroflexota bacterium
TTACCGGCATCCCGCTGGTCGATACCCAGGTCGCGCAGTACCTGATCCAGACCGCGCAGGCCAGCAAGCTGCTCGGCTGTGAGGTCGCGCTGGTCGGCATTGGCGTCGAGATGGCCCAAACCCTCGTGCAGCTCGGCGTCGATCTGCGTCAGCTCACAACCCTGGCCAACCTCCAAGCCGGCATCGCTTGGGCCTTTACCCGCTACGGGATGCAGGTCGTGAATCGCGCATAATCCCAACATCGCTCCGCAACACACTGCTTGAACCGACGTGAGCATTGTTGCACCACGACCATCACTTTTTCGCTTTCAGCTCAGCACCAAGGAGAAATATATGGATCTTCCCTGCATTGGTCTTACGCCCGAGCATTTCATGGCGCTCGTCGAGCAGGCTCCTATACCGATCAGCATTTATGATCATACCGGCTTACAGGTAGCAATAAACCCTGCCAATGCCAAGCTCTTCGGCTTGCGTCGTGAAGATACGATTGGTCATTTTAATATGGTGACCGATCCGCAGCTAGCTCCGAGCGGGAGCGCTGAAAACCATCGACGGGTAATGCAGGGCGAGACCGTGGTGCTGCCACCGCACGCATACAACGCACAGGAGCGCTGGGGCCATGAGGATGCGCTCGGCGAACGTTGGGTCGAGGCGGTCTATTCACCGCTGCGCGATGCTTCCGGCACGGTAACACATCTGGTGGCGATGCTGCGCGACGTGACAAATGAGATCGCCCAGAAAAAGGCTATTGCAGCAGCCCAGGCCGAGATTGCCAGCCAGCGCGTATTGATCGAGTCGCTGTCGACGCCGGTGGTGCAGGTCTGGGAAGGCATTCTGGCGATGCCACTGGTCGGCACGATCGATAGCGGGCGCGCCATGCAGGTGACCGAGAGCCTGCTGACCGAGATTGTCGAGCAGCAGGCCGAATGCGTGATCATCGATATTACCGGCATCCCGCTGGTCGATACCCAGGTCGCGCAGTACCTGATCCAGACCGCGCAGGCCAGCAAGCTGCTCGGCTGTGAGGTCGCGCTGGTCGGCATTGGCGTCGAGATGGCCCAAACCCTCGTGCAGCTCGGCGTGGATTTGAGCGCGATTACCACGCTCGCCAATCTCCAGGCCGGCATCGCCTGGGCCTTTACCCGCTATGGGATGCAGGTTGTCAACGCTGCCTAACAGAGCATAGGTGCCGACCGTCGCGTGGTGCGTGGCGTAAACATGCAAAAGGACGCAACAAACTCTATGCTGTTGCGTCCTTCATGATTCTTCGGAAGACTAAGCGGTGACTTCGGCCTGCACAAACGAGTCGAACCACTCGACCTGCTGCCAGCGAAAATCGGGCAGCGCCCAGGTCAGAAATGTTTGCAGCCCAGCCACATCACTCTCGGTCAGATCGTAGCGCAGATCGCGCAGATACTTGGCGCAGACGCCCGGCGGCAAGCCCAGACGCGGCGCGTACTGCTGCGCGATCTCATCGATGTGCTGCATGCCCTCGGCCTTGGCCGCGTGAAGCGCGGGAATAACTCCGGCCTCGTGGACTTCCTCCGCCCGATCGCGGCGCACACACCAGACCGCAAAGGTGAACGGCAGGCCGGTAGTTTTCAGCCACTCGTCGCCGAGATCGAAGAAATACGGCAGGCCGCGCCGCCCAATGTGACGGCGCACCGTCGCCTCGATCAGCGCTTTGTCGCCGATCATGAGCGCGCCCGCCGACTGCGCCAGCATCGTGTCGAGATCCGGCTGCATGGCGGTCCAGGTCGGCGTAACCTCGTAGTGATGCTCGCACAGCACGCGCAGCAAATTGACGCTGGTGGCTGAGTGCGTCGTCAGCGCGATCGGCTGGCTATCCCATTCGCGCGGATCGGGCAGCCAGGAGAAGACGTTCACGCTGTTGACCGCGCCGATCGTCGCGATCGACAGGCCGCCGACGACCAGCAGCTCATCGGCGTGACGCGCATACTCGAAGGCTGAGATCGGCGCGACGGCGACATGCCCATCGATCAGCGCCTGGTTGAGCGCGGTCGGCACGCCATGAAAAAACTCGACCTGCGGCAAGCGCTCGGCCATGCGCCAGTTGATCGGCTGGCAGTTGAGATAATCGATGATACCAAGTCGTAATGTCATAAAGTTATAAGGGTAGCGCAGCAACGCGCTGGCTACCCTTCTCCACTAACATACGAGTGTGTATGAGCTATCTATTCGGGAGAGCGACGCGACTCAGGCGTACACCTCAATATGGTTATACAGCGCGTCGCGCTCGATCGGCACTTTGCCCGCCGCACGGATCAAGCTCGTTAGATCGTTGCGGGTCAGGCCTTCCTCGGTCTTGGCACCGGCGGCGTGATAAATATCTTCTTCCACCACTGTGCCGTCGATGTCGGAAACGCCGTAGTTGAGGGAAACCTGCGCGATATGCGGCGTGCTTGAGATCCAGTAGCTCTTGACATGCGAGAAGTTGTCGAGCATCAGCCGTCCGATCGCCAGCTCGCGCAGATCTTCTGTGCCGGTCGTCCAGTCGAGCTTTTTGACGCGACCCAGGTTGTTGTTCTCGGGATGATAAGCCAGCGGAATAAATGTGATGAAACCGCCGCTCTT
>JAFAYS010000894.1 GCA_019240175.1 Chloroflexota bacterium
TGCTGTTTTGCGGATGAATTAACCTCGTAGGGGTATGATAGCGGCCCGCAGTCCAACAAGCAATTGGACTGCGGGCCTCGCTGTGTGCTAGTTTGTCGCGATGCCGCGCGCGCTGAAGATCTGCCGGATCTTGGCCTGATTCGCGCCGTTGTTGAGCGCACGGTCCGCCGCCAGGATCGCGTTCGCGCCGTCCCCGAACGAGGCCGTCGGCGTCAGATAGAAGTGGCTTTGAAGCACCAGCTTATCCGCCGTGGTGCGGCCCAGCGCGTTCCACAGATCGAAGAGCGCCCGCGACCAGATCTCGCCGTCGGCATGAACCTCGCCGCGCACATCCTCGGGATAGTGCTTGTTCTCGTCGAGGCGGCGCAGGCAGGGCGGCGTCGCGCTGTCGTACGAGGTAGCGTCCCACTCGGCGACGCACGCCAGATACGCGCCGCTCTGGCCCTGCGCGCTCATCGTGAACGCCAGATAATCGCCAAAGCCCTCGCCCATCGATCCGGCCTCAAGGCTGCTGCCGAAGCCCGGCACCTGATTATCCTGCACCGAGTGGCCGTACTCATGCACAATCACATCCGCATCCTCGCCGTCGTCGACGCCGCCGCGCCCGAGCGAGATCGCGCCGTTGGAGGGATTGTAGTAGGAGTTGTCGTAGCTGAAGGTGCTGACCTTCACCGTTTGCTGGCGGTTGTTCACGTTGCTAAAGCCCAGCGACTGGATGTAGCGCTGCGTGCGATCGATGTGGTAGTAGGCCATCACCTGCTCGAAGCGCACGTCGTCGCGGGTATAGTTGAACACGAACGACGGCTCCTTCGCGGAGTTTTTGCTGCTGGCATCCACGAATGGCCCGCGCAGGTAGCCCGATCCGTCCAGCTGATGCAGCGTAACCGTGCGGTAGGCACCGGCTAGCGCCGCGTAGTTGGTATCGTCTTGATCGCGCAGGGTGGGATCTTTGAGCGTGGCAACCGGATTGGGCGTGAAGACCTGGCCGGTGCCCTCAACCTGGCGCAGCAAACTGCGCGTGGCGATCGTCTGGCCGCTGAGCGCATCCACAAAAACGTCCCAGGCTCCGGCGGGCTCATCGGTGCTCAGCGTGACTTTCCAGGCCAGCGCCGCCGAGCCTTCGGCATAGATCACCAGCTTGGTCTGCGGCGCGGCTGCCAATGCTCCTTGCGCACCGGTTGCTGTGCGTGCGGTTGCGATCGCAGCGTTGGCGGTGATGCGCGGCGTGGTGTTGATCTGTGAAAGATTGGCTTTGTAGCCGCTCACGACCAGCTGTACACCGTTGCCGCGATCCAGGCCGACGTTGAGCGTTGCGCCTTCCACGGGCACGCCGTTGATCGTTTGCTGGAACTGCACGTGTGAGCCGCCGAGTGACGAGGTGGTCACGCCGTCACGCAGATCCGCGAGATCCGCTTTGAGGTGGTAGCGGTTGCCGTTAGCCTGTAGATACGATCGCGCCGCTGATCGCGCTTTATCATTGCCGCCCGGTGCGGCGAGGCTGATCGAGGTCATCGATACCAGCGAGGCGAGGACGAGGCCATAGGTTCCGGCACGCTTGAACGAGTGAGGCATAGGGGAAACTCCTTAAACAAACCGGATGAGCGAGGAAAAACCGTCGACGCGCGCAGAGTGGAAAGTTCTGCGCGCGTCTGCTAGTGTAGCCGATCTTAAGTTGTCCGAGAAGAGGTTTTAGCGGGCGAACTTGAAGTTCGCGTAGTGGGTTGTGCCGTCGCTGAGCTTGACGATCAGCTGGCGGCAGCTGCCGGACCATGACTTCTCGGTCTTCCAAACGTAGGTGTACGTGTCGGTTGACGCATCGTAGCTCAGGCCGCTGTTGCCCGCCGAGCTGGTTTCTTCGACGGCATCGGTGGGCGCCGACGAGTCGCACGAGATCTGCTGCGACTTGGGATAGCCCGCCGCGAAGATGTTCAGGCCCTGGTTGCCGCTCAGGCTGAACTTGACCGGGATCGCGCGGCCTGCGTTGACGGTGTTTAGCGTTGGCAGGTTGTCGATCGGCTGGAAGAAGCCGCTGAAGACGAACACGGTCGAGACGGTGAAGCTAGCCGTGCCTACGCCGCCGTCCTTGTCGGTGACAGTCACGGTGACAGTGTACTGGCCGGCATTG
>JAFAYS010000902.1 GCA_019240175.1 Chloroflexota bacterium
GACGGCGGTTTTTTTGATTATCACTATACGCTCACGACGTACCTCCAAACGACGCTGGCTGCCGGGCTGACGCTGCGCGCGTTCGAAGAGCTGCGCTATCCCGACGCGTTCATCGTGAAACAGGCGATTGCCCCACACTTTCTGGAGGTTCCCCAATCGATTCTGGTGGTAGCTCAGAAGCCGGTGGTGTCCTAATGCGCCACGCTCCCAGATAAGGAGGAATCATGCGACACCGACACATAATTCCGCTGCTGAGCCTGCTGGTGGCGGCGATCCTCAGCGCCTGTGGTGGGCCTCCGACGGCACCAGCCGCCAACACGGGGCGATCCCTGGAAACCACGTCCATCTCGCTGCGACTCTTGTGGGTGCCGCAATATCAGTTTGCCGGCTATATTGTCGCCAAGGTCAAAGGCTTCTACGACGAGGTCGGGCTCGATGTGACGCTCAATCCGGGCGGCCCGGAGATTGCGCCGGTCCAGCTCGTCGCCAGTGGCAGCGACGACTTCGGCGTGGAAACACCCGACACGGTGCTCCTGGCGCGCGAGCGCGGCATCCCGATTGTCTCGGTGGCCACCTTTTTCCAGGCCAGTGCCGGCGGCTTCATGGTCCACAGCGACTCGGGCATCACCAGCCCGCGTGACTTCGTCGGCAAAAAGGTCGCCGTGTCGCCGGGCGGGTTGCAGACCGAGTACCTGGGCATGCTGGCGACCACCGACGTCGATCGCGCCCAGATTAGCGAGGTTCCCTTCGAGTTCAATATTGAGCCCTTCCTGAGCCGGCGCATCGATGTCTGGCCGATCTATGTCACCGACCAGCCGCATGTGGCCCGCAAGCAGGGTGCGGATGTGCGGGTGCTGGTCGCGCGCGACTTCGGGGTGACGACGATCGGCGACGGCTTGTTTACGACCGAGGCTTTCCTCGCGGAGAACCCCAACACCACGCAGGCCTTTGTCAACGCGACGATCAAGGGCTGGGACTATGCCGTCGCGAATGCCGAAGAAACGATCACGATCCTGACGAAGTATAATCGGGAGCTGACCGTCGACCAGCTCACCTTCGAGGCGCAGGAAACGATCAAGCTGCTGCGCTATGGTGCGGGTGCAACCTGCCTGGGCTGGAACGATCGCGCCGCCTGGGAGGCCGAGCAAAAGATGCTGGTTGATCTGAAAATCGTGAAAGCGCCCGTGCAGTTGGATGCCGCGCTGAACCCCACCTTCGTCGCGAACGCTTATGACGAGCGCGGGATCAGTTGCCCATAGCGGATGCGCGGGCTGGACTGCCAGCCCGTTCCCCGTTCGTCGCGGGAAGCCGGCACGAGCGCATATTGCCAAACACTGCCAGCGCCGTGCAGATCGTGATCCTGCATGGGTATTCGTCGCGCTGTTCGCCGACGCGGCCTTTGAGCGCATCCTACCCGTCTGAGATGGGTTCTGCGCTCCGTATATCTTCAGCAACCTCAGCCAAATCGTTGCCAAATTGATGCCCGCGCTCATCGAAGGTACGGATAGTGGCCTGTGGGAGTTTGGCGGTATAGAGCGCAAGATGCGCATACGGTACGACATCGTCGTCGCGGCTATGGTACAAGAAGATCTGGGGGATGTGCGCCAACTTTGCCGCGAAGTCTTCCGGCAATCGCGCATCGTCCCACGTCCAGAACTCGTCGGCCCCCCAATACGGCGTGGCCAGCAAAAACACTGCGCGGATCGATGTGTCGAGCTGCTCCTCGCAAAGATATTTCAGCAGCACAGACGCACCCACAGAATGGCCCACCAGCATACTTTCATCGTCGAGGGCCGCTACCGCTGGCTCAATGACCGTCTTCCAATCGTCATACGCCTCGCCGTCCTCCGGCAATTTTGGATAGTGAACCTCGTATGCTGGGCCAAGCGCATTTTGCAGCGCTGCGGCGAGTAATCCGTCCGCCTCAAACGCCCCCGATCCAGCTCCGTGTAGAAAGAGCACCTGCTTTTTCATGTGCGATTCTCCTCCTCCCTTGGTGTGATCCTGGTGTCGCCATGATAGCACCTCGGCGTGACATATATCGTCACAGGGCCAGCGAAGGGGCAGGTGGCCGTGATATAGGTAGATCACATACAATATCGACTAGGCCGGCCACGTATCCGCGACTTTGGTTCCATCAGATCAAGAGGTGTACCAGCTATGAACCGTACCGACCGTCTGCTCGCGATTGTGCTTGAGCTTCAAGCCCGTGGCAAGCGCCGGGCCGAGGATCTTGCCGCGGCCTTTGAGGTGAGCAAGCGCACGATCTATCGCGATGTCCAGGCGCTCTGCGAAGCGGGCGTGCCGGTGATCTCCGAGCCGGGCCGTGGCTACTCGCTGGTCGACGGCTACTTTCTGCCGCCGCTGCGCTTCACCCTTGACGAAGCAATGCTGCTCCTGCTTGGCAGCGATGTGATGGGGCAGAGCTTTGATGGCGAGTACCAGGCCGCCGCTCGCAACGCTGGTCGAAAGATCAGCGGAGTGCTGCCGGATGACCTACGCCCGCAGGTTGAGTCGCTTAAGCAGCGGATTCAGTTCTTTCAGTCGGGTCGTGGGGCGGGAGCCGAGCATCTGCCGCTCATTCGGCGCGCGATCGTCAAGCAGCAAACACTGCGCCTGCACTATCATGCCCGCTCCGGGGCGGATGGCAGTCACTCGCTCGACCGTGAAGCCGACCCCTACGGATTGGTGTTTGTGGCCGGCCACTGGTACATGGTGGCGCACTGCCACGTACGTGGTGACATACGCAACTTTCGGCTCGACCGGATTGATCGGCCAGCGCTGCTGCCGCGGCTGTTTGCGCGTCCGGCCAACTTCGAGCTGGCGCAGGTTTCCCGCAGCGACCGCGATGTCGTCGTGCGCGTCCTGTTCGACGCCAGCGTTGCCCGCTGGGTACGCGAGGATCAGCTGTTCTACATCGAATCGACCCAGGAAACTGACAGCGGGCTGCTGGTGACGCTGCGTGTGCGTCACGAAAGCGATGTGCTTCAGTGGCTGCTTGGGTGGGGCGCACGCGCTCGCGTCATAGAGCCAGAGTCGCTGACACAACGGCTGCGGGCCGAGGCCGAAGCGCTGCTCTTGAAGTACACGACCGATGAAGCGCCGAATCTGGAATATATCGAATAGACTGCTCAATGCTGCTGACATAGGGTTGTCACTCGCCACTAGTAAGCTGTACATGTTCCGTAAAACACGTATCGAGGAGACAACCGGTATGCAGCACACCATCACCTGGTTCGAAATTCCCGCCGTCGATTTTGATCGTGCGGTCGCCTTCTACAGCACCATGCTGGATGTTGAGATCAACAAAAGCGCGTTTGGCGGCGAGCCCCACGGCTTCCTGCCTTCCGCGCCAGGCGTCGTTTCCGGTGCCGTCGTCCTGCGTAACAACTTCAAACCTGCGTCAGACGGCGCGCTGATTTACCTCAACGTCGCCGAGCACATGACCGCAACCATCCAACGCGTCGAACAGGCTGGCGGCACGGTGCTTACGCCGGAAACATCCATCGATCCACAGGGATCATTTGCTTTGATCCTCGACAGCGAGGGCAACCGCATCGGCCTGCATAGCCCGCCGGCACGCTAACCAGCGTCGTGCCACTGTCGCGAATTACGTGGAAAGGCCGCCGGCGCGTGTCGGCGGCCTCCTGCTGGAAGGAACACACCACAGACATGGCAATTCGTGTGGTTCGTCTCGGGACGACGCGCTCCCCAGACGAAGGGCTGCGATTGGGAACGGTGCGCCGCCCACCGCGTGGCGTGCGCAAGGAGGACTGGGGTCGGCGGGACTACTTCGATGTGTGGGTGCCGGAGCTGGCACCGAGCGAAGACTTACGCGCCTGGGCGCTGGCCGAATCCCTAACGCCACAGCGGTGGGCGACCTACAAACGGCGCTACCTGGCCCAGATGCGCCGCCCAGCGGCACAGCGTTTGATCGCCTTGCTGGCTGCGCTGTCCTTGCAGACGAACTTCTCGATGGGCTGCTACTGCGAGGATGCGTCTCACTGCCACCGATCGCTGCTGCAAACCCTGTTGGTCGAACACGGTGCCACGATCATAGGCGCAGCTCGTACGTTTTGATGTTCGTATGTGCTATGATGAGATAGTCTAGAGCGTGGGCTACAGGACATGGTCGTCCACCGCTCGCGGGCTGCTTGCAGCGGTACATGCACTTGGAAGCTACGGATGTAACGCCTCTTCTCCGTGCAATAGCCTGGCCTCTTACTTTCGGTTTGGTCATTCTTTCCTTTCGTCGGACGTTTTTGACCTCGTGGCGCGTCTTAGCTCAGACGTTGGGTAGACCGATGACCTTCGGAACGAACGACGCGTGACATCTTCACCGCATGCGTCATGGCTTTCATGTCCTGCGTTGCCGTATCGAACCAAGGAGAACACCATCATGCGCAACAAGATTGTGAGCGCTCTGTTCCTCGCCGCGATCCCAGCCTTCCTGCTCGCTCTCCCATCGGCTTCTCTCTTCGCCGGCAGCATACCAGCACGCTGCGCGGGTACCTACCTGATCCAGGAAGACGGAGGCGCGCGCGACTTCTGGACCTTCGCAGCGGACGGAGCCTTCTTCGGCACGACATCGACCCAGCCACTCTACAACTTCTCGAACCAGCAAGGGACCTGGAAGAAGGCCGGTAGCAATGGGGCTCAGGGCGTACTCTTCGCCTTCGTGTACAACGACGACAACACCCTTATGAGCACGGCTCGCATCGACATCGCGTTCCACACCACCGCCCACGGGTGCGACCAGATCGCCGGAACGCTGGTGGTGCGCACGTTCGAAGCAGGCGAGGACCCGCTCGATCCCGCGACCGACACCGGCGAACCCATCGCCTCCGACACCTTCACCGGACGCCGCGCGCAGCCCTAGCACTGTCGGTTCCTTCTGTCTTGCTTCGTGCCGTACACATGAGCTCGAGCAGGCCGCCCAACTTAAAGCAATCTGCCGCTTATACCTTTCTCTTTAGCGTAGGTTTTGCTCACTCTACAATCAATGCAGTAACATGTATTCTGTATAGTAGGGATAAATAAATTCCAGATTATCGGCAGCATCTCACCATTCCAATTCTTGCCGGGTCGCGGCCAGTGCCCATCGGGTCATCTGCCCTCGGGCCGTGGCGCGGCAGGGAGTTGCACCGTGACACAGAGCCCGCCAGCGGCCCGAGGGGTGAGGGCCAGAGTTCCGTCGTGGGCCTGAGTGATACTTTTAACGATTGCCAGGCCGAGCCCGACGCCAGCGTGATCGGTGCGGATACGCTCGCTGCCGCGCTGAAACGGCTCGACAAGCGTAGCAACCAACTCTGGGGTAAGCTTCTCGCCGGTGTTCTTGATCGTGAGCACCACACACCTGGCCTGAACACTGGTCGTAACCCACACGGTGCCCCGTTCAGGCAGATTGTGGACGATCGCATTATGCACGAGGTTGGTCGTCAACTGTAGCAGGAGCGCGTGTGAGCCGATAGCGGATGCCACGTCGCCGCACGTCTCG
>JAFAYS010001090.1 GCA_019240175.1 Chloroflexota bacterium
AAGATGCCGGCGGGCGAGTAGCCCCACAGCTTCTCGGCCATGGCGGCGTTGGGATTGGTGTTATCGCAGAGCGACCACATGTCGTGCTGGCAGAAAAAGCACTGCCCACAGGAGATCGGAAACGGCACCACCACGCGATCGCCGATCTTCAGCTTCTTGACCTCGGAGCCGACCTCGACAACCTCGCCCATAAACTCGTGGCCGAGAATATCGCCAGCCTCCATGGTCGGAATATAACCGTCGTACAGATGCACATCGGAGCCGCAGATCGCCGTCGTCGTGATCTTGACGATCGCATCGCGCGGATTGATGATCTTGGGATCGTCGACGGTCTCGACACGTACATCGTTTTTGCCGTGCCAGCATAAGGCTTTCATTATGCGCTGCTCCTTCTACGAGTTCGGTGACAAGATCTTGCCGACGATCGAGCGTGTGCCGTGGGGCTGTCCTTCATTGGTCGCGATCTCTCCGGCCTCCATCAGCTGCTTGAAGCGCAGAAGATCTTCCTTGACCTGCTGGTTTGGCTCTTCGCCGAAGAGCTTGGCGACGGTCGCGCCGACCACGCCGGCGGGTGGAGCGTACTCCATCACCACATGCACCTCGGTGCCGCGCTCGGTCGGGCCGGGCAAGAACAAGACCGAGCCCGCGTTGACCACGTCGGCGTTCTCCGCCGAGCGCCACACGATGCGCTGATTCGGCTGCTCGTCGACTATCTGCGCGTCCCACTCGACGCTGCCGAGCGGCGCTTTGGCGACCCAGTGCGAGCGCGTATCGTCGAGCACACTCACCGACTCTAGATGTCGCATAAACTGAGGCAGATTCTCGAAGTTGCGCCAGAAGCGGAACAACTATTCGGCGGGCCGGTTGATCGTCACCTGCTGTTTGACCTCAATACCATCGCTCATCGCTTGAGCCTCCTCCTTCTCGTACGCCGCGCCGCGCCACCGGAGCATTAAGCGCTCATCATGAGGCAGCACCATCGGCAAGATCGAGCATTGTGGCAAGTTATGTACCATGCGGGAGTACTCAGGTCGGCGCGGTGGAGGATGGGCGTGTCCAGGGCGGATAACGCCCCTACGGCAATTGGATTGATTGTTTGACGCGAATCAAAACGCGGAAGCCGGATCGCTCCGCTCATCCGCGTAGAGAAGACCATGCGCCGGGACTAGCGAATATCGCTGGGCTTAGGTTTGCCGTCTGCGCTGATTAGTCACCAGCATAACCGCCGAAACACCCAGCACAATCAGCGCGATCGCACCGAGCAAGATCAGGTTGGCGTTCGACGCAGCGCCAGTTTCCGGCAGCGCTCCCGGACTGGCGGCAGGCGAGGCGGCAGTCGCCGTAGCTGTAGTTTGCAGCGCCGGCGCGTAGGCTGCATCGCTGAGCGCAGCCGCGTGGGCATAGTCCGTCCGAACACCAACATTGAACATAAGAACCTGGCCAAATACAAGGATCGTGGCGAGCGTTATACCGATCACGGTTGCTTGTCGCATAAAGAAACTCCTTCCAGCCTGATGCGTAGCAAAACAGGCACGGCCTTCGGGAGCGCGCCCGGCAGCAGGATATATGCCATGCCTGGCATGATCAGCGCGCGGAGCCGGATGGGAGCGGGGGGAATACTTGAGGCGGGGTTGATCTCGAAGCAGCAGGGCTCCGCGCAAACGGTAAGCTAGCGACTAACCGGATAGCGGAATGCGCACATACACACGCGTGCCAGCCGGGCGATTTTGCCAGTCGATCGTGCCGCTGAGACCTTGCACCAGCTGCGTCACCGTGGGCCGTCCCGAGCCAAGTGTTACGCCGGTCGTTTTGATGCCCACGCCGTCGTCGATCACTTCCAGGAAGAACGCGCCGTCGTCTAGGCCGTAGAGCACATCGATCGAGCCGAAGCGATTTTCGGGAAACGCGTGCTTGAAGCAGTTGGTCACCAGCTCGTTGGCGATCATCGCGACCGGCGTGGCGATCGTCGACGGCAGCGTGACCGACGACTCGACCAGGTTAACCACAATCCGCTTCCAGGGCCGATAGATCGCTTTGAGCGCCGAGGCGATCGTGTTGATCACGCTGCCGATCGCAACCATATCGTTTTGCAGATCCTGCGAGATTTGATAGATCAGCGCCGCGCCACGCACGCGGCTGCGCACCCGCAGCATCGCCTCGCGCTCGATGCCCGGCGGCAGCTTGCGCAGCTCGGCCTCGATAATTCCAACCAATGATTGCAGATGCACCGTGACATTATGCAGCAGCTCGTGACGCAGCAGCGACTCGTTGGAGGTTGCCTGCTGCGAGGCTTGTAGCTCTTCCTGCACCAGCCGCAGCATCTCGCGCAGCGCGCCGTTCTGGGAGGCCGCCGATAGCAGTTCCTGACGCTGCCGAACCAGCCGCTGCACCCGCAGCAGCAGCTCGTCGGGCACGAACGGCTTTTGCAGGTAATCGTCAGCGCCCAGCCGCAGCCCCTCGACCACATGCTGCGTACGATCTTTGGCGGTGAGCATCATCACCGGCAAGCTCGTGCCGTAGTCCTGACGAATCTGCCGGCACACCTCCGCGCCGTCGATGTCGGGCAGCATCAAATCGAGCAGCACCAGATCGATCACTTCCTGCTCGATCAGATTAATCGCCGCCTCGCCGCAGTTCGATGTCAGCACATGGTAGCCGGCAGGAACCAGAAGATCATTTAACATGTGTTGAATATCGGGATCATCTTCGACGACAAGGATCGTCGCCATTTGCGGGGATTGCTCATTAAAGACCTGCTCGGTCATACAGTCTGCCTCCTTAAGACCTTCACAGATCCTGATCTATATAGCAAAACCTGTGCCGACATTAGAGGAGAATCAGCTATCATTCAGCGCCGTTTCAGTCACGATCTAGGCCGTTCGTGTCAGCACCAGCTCTATTTGATCCAGCAGTGACTGGATTTCAAATGGCTTAAGAAATATTCCCGCCGCCTCAATCGCCAGCGCCACCTCTTCCGCCGTCTGCTGGCGGCGCGCGGTCAACACGATCACCGGCGGCGCAGACAGGCTGGTCTGCGACAGGCGATGAATAATATCTTCGCCGTTCATGT
>JAFAYS010001165.1 GCA_019240175.1 Chloroflexota bacterium
AAGCTCGGGAAGAAGTAATCCAGATAGGATGAGTTATACGGGCTGTAGCTCGGGGCGTGGCGCATGCGCGGATACTGGCCCCACTTGGAGCGGAAGAGCGGCGATGAGCCGTTAGGAATGTCGATCGCCGAGTGATCATCGTTAACGTACGAGACCTTCATGTTATCGAACCAGCGGTAAGGAATCTGCCAGCGGGTGTAGCTGCCATCGGTCCAGTAGGTGTCGTCGCCGGGCGTGTTAATCCAGATCGAATTTGAGGTCGACTGGTTGTGCCAGGCGTAGGAGTGGCAGTTGTATTTCCGCGAAGCGTTGGTCTCGCGCACCGCCTGCGGATAAACCGATGCGACATAGCTGTTGGCTGAGCTGATCTGCGACGAGGTCAGCTCGGTGGTCATGGCAATCGCGGTGACGGCGCTGCTGTAGGGGGTGTACACAGTCGTGTAATAATCTTGCGTGCGCACATCATCGGTCACCGGCGCGGCCTTCGGATCAGCTGCAGCAACGATCTGGCTCAGCACGTCGGGGCTGGCATATGTGCCGGTCTTGAGGAACTCCTGAAGATCGATCTGAGCATTGATCTGCTGCTGGAAGCTCGGTGTTTGGCTGCTCACAACACGGCCCATCACCAGCGCCGTGCGCTCAAGACCGGTGTGACCATACACATCGGCGCGCTGCTGTTTGGCGCGATAGATAGCGATGGTCTGGTCGAGCAGCGTTTGCTGCTGCTGCGGGGTCAGCGTCGCGCGCACGGCATCCTGCGCCAGCAACATCTCGATCGCCGTGATGCGGGCATCGTACGCGCCCTGCTGTGCCAGCGACCAGCCGGGCTTAATCGCCAGCGGATCGATCGCCTGGTACTCCTTCAGCAGCACTGAGCCTGAGTCCGGGCGGGCGAGAAACGCGGTAAGGCCGTTGAAGCGCGAGGCAACCCGGTCAAAGCCCGTCTGGATGCTGTTGAAGGCGAACATGTCCATGAACAGCGGATAGTCAAGCACTGTCTTGCTGAGATCGGCGGTCGACATGCCACGGAGTGTCTCCGCCGGAACCTGCGTCACTTTCAGCATCTCATCGTGGGAGTTGAGCGCACGCCATTCGGCAGTGCCTGGCTTCACGGGAAACTGGTAGGCACCGCGAGTATCACGATCGACAGGTGCGGCTGCCTGGGCTGGAACATTCTGGCTGAAGGTGGCTACCAGTAGGAGCGAGACGATGCCCAGGAGCCAGAAACGGGTGCGTGCAGCTTGGCGATGAACCATGGAGGCCCTCCGAGTAGATGATACCGGGGTGTCAGACACAAAGCGCGTCGAGCACAGTGAATCTGCCCCACATGCGAAGTGTGGCGTGGTGCTTGGACACCACCCAAGCGGACGGCCCGCATCAAGACAATCCAGGCAGCACGAAGCCGGCATTGTCTTGACGACAGGATGGTGATATGGCCGGGGGGTAGTTGGGGGGAAGTTCAGTTGGTACAGGCTGTACCGAGTGCTACTATCCTAAGCTACTCAGGGCATATTTGTCAAGAGAAGTAAATTTACTCAGGCCCTCATCTCTACCCTGCGGGCAAACAAAAGAACAAGCAAACAAAGGAACAACGAGATTCGATGCGATTGTTTTGTTCCCTTGTTCTTTGCTCTTTGTTCTCCTCCTAGATTCTCAGTTCTTCTTTGTTCCCTTGTTCTTTTGTTCCTTTGTTCCTTTCGTTCTTGGCACTGCGCTTGCCGTATGCGAAAGCTTTTGACGTGTGCTGGACCTGCCCCTGCTCTGCTTCAGCCACATAAACAATCGCCAAGCGCAAAGAGGTGCGAAGATGACGAACCACCCTTTGGGCGCAGCAAAGCCTCGTGTGTCGGTGCTGATGCCGACCTTTCAGCAGTCGGCGTTTCTTCGCCGCGCGCTGGAAAGCTTGTGCGCTCAAACACTTGCCGACTGGGAGCTGGTGATCGTCGATGATGGCTCGACCGACGACACCCACGCGGTGCTTCAGCCCTACCTTGTTGATCAGCGCATCCGTTACCAGCGACTGGATTCGAACCAGGGCCTGGGCGCTGCGCTCAACCACGCGCTCGATCTGGCTCGCGCCGACCTGATCGCCTACTTGCCCTCGGACGATGTGTATTATCCCGAGCATCTGGCGCAGCTGGCGGCGCGGCTGGCCGACGATCCATCGATCGCGCTGGCCTATGGGGGCGTGCGCCACCACTACAATCGTTTTGCGGAAGGCCAGATCGAAGGCTTTGCGCTCCAGCTGGTCCAGGTAATGCATCGCCGGACGAGCGAGCGCTGGATCGAGCGCGCCGAGCTGGTGACGGATGACCTTGAGCGCATGTTTTGGTCCAGGCTGCGGCAGCACGGCACATTCGCCGACGTTGCGGGCGTGACCTGCGAGTGGGTTGATCATCCGCATCAGCGCTACAAGATTATTCGCGAAACGTTGGGCGGCGGCATTAATCCATATCGTGT
>JAFAYS010001023.1 GCA_019240175.1 Chloroflexota bacterium
CAATACCACCACGGGCGCGATGCTTCAGTCGGTTGCGGTTGCCGATCGACAGATGTATACCGTCCGCCCGGTGTTGCCATACATGGCGCTCTCGCCGGATGGCGCGAAGCTCTATGTACTGAAGCTGCACACGCCCACGCCGGGCAACGATCAGATCTCGCTGGCCACCTTTGACACCGCCAAAGGAACCTTCGGCCCTGACCAACCGCTGGCCGGCTGTATGGGCGCGTCGCTGGTGACCTCAGGCGATCAGGTAGCCGTGCTGTGCGCAGGCTCGCACCAGCTGCGCGTGATTGCCGGCGGCAAAAATGCCGGGGCGGAAACCACCGTCACGCTGCCCAGCAATGGCAGCGCCAATGCCAGTGAACAAGCCGTCGCGCACGCCTCGGCGGCGGTTCCTGCCGCCAATGGCACGTTCGCCGTCGTGTTGGGCAATGGCCGGATCTACAACGTCGGCGGTGGGCAGAGCATCCAGAGCCAAACCGCGCTGAATCAGTCAAGCGATCTGTGGGTGCCGCATGGCAACGTCGCGGCCTCGGCAGACGGCTCGAAGCTCTTTGTTGGTCTCGGCGCTGTGGCTGAGCGTGGTCGGCGCGCGACCGAGACGATCGTGATCCTCGACGCCAAGACTGGCAAGCAGATCAGCTCGGTGAAATCCAGCCAGTCGTTTTGGAGCATGAGCGTCGACCGCAGCGGCTCGCAGATCTACACGGTCCATCCTGAGCAGCAGAGCGTCACCGTGATCGACGTGAGCACGCAGCAAGCGGTTACCACGCTGCGCAACCTGGGTGTTTCTCCGGTGCAGGTCGCGATCGCGCCATAGAGCGGACAACCTAAACCTTCTGTAAGCTCAAGCCGGGCTGCGCTATGCAGCTCGGCTTTGCTTATGCGGCTCACTCTCTTGCTGCATTGAACAGCAAGGGAACGTTTTGCCTGCGCCGTGCATACTAGAAGTGAAGCGTTTTGGGGATCGTATGGTTGTTTCCGAAGACTTATTCGAACAAGCGATTATTCGGCGTTGCCAGCAGGGCGATCGCGAGGCGTTTCGCTGGCTGGTGCAGCGCTACAGCGATATTGCGATCCGGGTAGCCTATCTCCAGCGCCGCAACCAGGAGGCGGCGGAAGATGCCGTGCAGGAAGCGTTTCTCAACGCCTGGAAGGCCATGCCGACCTTTCAGCCTGGGCGACCATTCCGGCCCTGGCTGCTCAAGATTGTGTTGAATCAATGCTATATGGCGGCGCGACGCAAGCAGCCAACCACCGTCTCGCTGGAAACCACGATCGATGTGGCGCAAAGCATTCACGCAGATCAGGCTGATCCGGAAGCGGTTTTTGTGCAAAACGAGGCCCGCGCTCAGCTGCACCAACTGTTGACGATCCTGCCCGACGATCAGCGGCAGGTAATCGAGCTGCGGTTTTTTGCCGATCTTTCGGTCCCAGAGATCGCAACGATACTTGATTGTCGGCAAGGAACCGTTAAGTCGCGTTTGCATCGTGGTTTAGCCAGCCTGCGATCAAGCTGGCACTCCCTAGCTACGATGAGCAGGGGAAATCAGCTCCATGCGAACCAGAAGGAGATGTGATCATGAAGCGAGACGAACCGGCTGATGCGCGGAAGTCGCAGAGTCTTGAGCAGCAACTTCAGGCATATTACCGCGATGAGCTGCGCCACGTGCGCACGCCCAACGATTTTTGGTCACGGCTTGAAGACCGGCTTGAGCCGCAAGCGCCACTACCCTGGCATCGGCGCATACTCACAGCGCTGCGTCCAACTGCCCGGCCTCTGCCACGCTATCTGGCTCCCGCGCTGGCGATCGTGCTGGTGCTGGCGCTGCTTGCCACGCTCAGCAACGTGCTGGCTCCGGCTTCGGTCAACGCGGCAGAGCTGATTCAGCGTGCGCAAGCGGCGCTCACGGTTGCCACCTTCGAGGGAACGATTGTTTTTGTATCGCAGTTTCCAACGGATCAGCCGCTGCACTCCGAGCAGCGCGTCTGGTTTCGCGCGCCCAAAGATCGCCGCTTCGAGATTCGCGGGCCGGTTCCTGGCCTGGAAGGTGACACCGGCCCCGTACGCGACATGATTGTCACCGACGGCGCGACTGCCTGGCACTACAGCGTCGATCAGCAGCGAGTACTGGTGAGCACAGCACAAGGTCTGGATCGCGGCGCTACCGCATTCGATGTCGCCAATCTAGAAGGAGTATTTGCGACGATCAAGCAAGCCTATCAGGGCACTGTCCGCGGCTCGGACAGGATTGCGGGACGTGATAGCTACATTGTCGATCTCACGGCAACCGGTGACAGGGCGGATCAGATCGTGCCGCAGATGACGTTGTGGATCGATAAAGCAACGTTTGTCGTCCTGGCGACGGAAGATCGGGACGCTCGGGGGCGTCTCCTGCGCTCGTGGAAGTACACCGACATTCGCTATAATGTGCAGCTTGCCGACAGTTTATTCGAGCTTCAGCCGCCTGCCGGTGCGGAGATTGTGAACCTTTCGACGAGCGGGCTACCGAGCGAGGCTGAGCTTGCCACGCTATGGCAGGGCATCGCTCAATCCGCACCATTCTCGATCTTCCGCCCGACGTATGTGCCCGCCGGCTTGACTGCCCGGCAGCCCTCGTATGATCCGGCGCTGGGCGTGGTCCAGGGCTTTCAATCGGCGAGCAATCCAACCGCGCTCTCGATCACGCAGCAGCCAGCCGCGATGGCACAAGCAGCAGCTGAGGGAGAAACGGTGGATATTCAGGGCGCACCGGGCCGCTATCGGGAAACGGCAGATGTCTACGAAGTCGTAATTGAGCGCAACGGGACGCTGATCATTGTGCAAATCGCCAAGGAGCAATCACGAGATGAGTTGCTCAAGGTCGCACGATCGCTCACGCCGGTTGGCCGCTAAATCCAAAACCGAGCCATGCCGTCCGCTTTGGAGGCGTGGCTCGGCTATTCATCACTTCCGCTGGTAACGTAGATCTAGGCCGCTTGCTGGTGATAGTCCAGCCACTGCGCGACCTCGGGCGCGTAGCGCAGGAGATCCTGGCGCAGCCGCAGCAGGGCCAGATCCGAAGCCTTCGCCTCAAGCATTATGTCAAAATCACGAGCGCCCGCCGCCGCTCGGAGAAAGGCCGCAAACTCCCAGACGTGGATGAAGTCGGCGTGATGGCCGGGACGCGGCGGGCTGAGGAGCCAGCGCTTACGGCCCGTCTCCTGCTCGGTGCGCTCCACAGCCCGTAGCTCGGTACGCGGCGACGAGAAGTGGATTTTGGGCGTGCGCTCGTGGGGCCAGGTGTTGAGCGCCAGCGCCAGGCCTTCCGCGATCGTCAGGGCTTCAGGGTTATTCAGGCAGAAATGCAGATGATCGAAGATTATCGGCACGCCGGTCGCGGCATGCACCCGTAGCACCGTGCCCAGCGATGCACCGCTGTCCTCGTGCTCCAACACCAATCGCCGCTGCGTCCGCTCAGGCAAGCTATCAAACGCCCGCACCCAGCGCCCGATCGCGGCGTCCGGCTCGCCGTAGAGGCCACCCAGATGCACCACGATCACCGCGTTGGCGTCCAGCTGCATCGCATCGAGCAGCGTAGCCAGGCAGTCCAGCGTTTCGCGGCTCTGCTGAAGAATCGCCGGATCATCCGCCGCTAGCTGCACATACATCGGGGCGTGAAACGAGAGGCGCAGACCCTGCTGTCGGGCGAGCGCGCCAATGTCAGCCAGCTCGTCACGACATTCTTCGATCTGCTGAAGCGGTGGCAGCGTCGGCGCAGGGAGTGCCGGAGCGAGATCGGATGACATGCGGTAGAAGGCAATGCCGGTACTCTCCAGATACGTGAACACATCGCGCAGATGCGCCAGGCTCACGCTGAGATGCGGAGCATTCACGGAGCGGCGCGTGTCGTAGGCGCGCAGGCCACGCCGACCCAGGACGCGCACAGGAAAACCTAATCTCATAGCGACAGTGCTCGATGACGCAGCGATGTTGCCGAATGATGACGCAGTGTAGCATATGGCGCAGGCCGTGCCTAGACCGTTTGTTCGACAAATGCTTTACGGATCGAGCACATGTATCTTGCTTGTTAGGCTATCGCGCTCAGCGACGGTTTTCGTCGGGATCGTGCGCCATTTCGTCGATCGCGACCACAATCGCCAGGATCAGGCCGTCATCCGCGCCAAGAGCAATCTCGATCCCATAGGTATCGCTGAACGAAAACCATTGCTTCGAGATCGCTGCTACCACACCCCGCTCTGCGAGATTGTGTACTCATGGTCAAGAATATCGCCGTCCACTGCGAGAGCCCCCTGCCCGTTGACCTCGACCTCGAACGATGTGCGGAAGGGCGAGAACCAGGCTTTACGAATCGTCGCGATCGTCTCGCCGCCACGCAAAATCGTCATTGAGTCACGCAGCGCCAGCTTCTTCTCGCGGATCGTGGCGATCTCGTTGCCGCTGAGGTCTTCGATCACAAACGTTTCGCGGATACGCAGCAGCTTGCCGTCCACGTTGTACACGGGATTGCCGCGCTCATCCTCGATCGTGAAATCTTCGCCGAGCGCGATCAGTCGCTGGCGCATTTTGTAGCGAGCCATGCTTCCTCCTTGCTAGCTTAGGTTGTGGGTGCCAACGGCGATCGATCGTAGTGGGCCAGCGCGTCGGCTGGATCGTTATAGATCACCAGTGCGCCGGCAAGCTGCTCATCGGTGAAGCCGCCGCAGCGCACCGCGATCACGCCAACCCCGCAGCCCTTGGCCGACTCGATGTCGTAGGGCGTGTCGCCCAGCATCACCACCTCGTCGGCATCCAGACCCAACTTCTTCAAGGCCACGCCGACAATATCTGGCGCAGGCTTGGACTCGTCGGCGTCGCTTGAGGTTGTCGTCTCACCGATCAGATCTTCTACCTGCGCGGCTTTGAGCAACGTTTGGAGCTCATCGGCTTTGGCCGAGCTAGCCACCGCGAGCTCCAGGCCAGCCTCGCGCAGCCGCAGCAGCAGATCACGCGATCCCGGAGCCGGCTTGAGCGTGTCCGCGTAGCGATCCGCAAAGATCTGCTTGCGGCGCTCGGCGATCTGCTTGCCCACGCCTTCCTCGTCGCTGAGTCCAGGCATCACCGTCGGCATCAGCTTGTCGCCGCCCATACCAATGAGCAGACGCACGCGCTCGAACGGCACCTGATAGCCATACTCTGCAAAAGCGTCAACCCAGGCTTGCGCATGAGCGTCATTGCTGAGCACCAGTGTTCCATCCACATCCAATATTACGCCTTTTAGTTGCATTATGCGCTCCTCCATCTGTCGATCCGAGCCAGCAACAGCAAGCCCAAGACCAACAAGCGCTGGCATATCAGTTGCTCACAAACGAATTAATCAGGAGAGGAAGATATGGATCAAGTCTATGTTGGCATGACTGTTGAGGACGCAACCGGCCCGATCGGTGTGGTCGAGTCTGTCGCAGACGATCCGACAACGGGAGCGCCGCAGGTTGTGGTACAGCGCGACGACGGCCAGATTCTTATGCTCACATCCGGCACGTACAGGCTGGTCGGCGATGTGCTGCGGATCGCCGATCGGCGCGAATTTGGCCTTTCGTCAGATCAAACGACAGATCAGACGATGGTTTCCGACGCGGGGATCGGAACGACCTATGATCCGCTGCAAACCCAGGAGCTATCGACGATCGGCGGAAGCACGCTCAGCCAGCAGCAAGATCTGACTGCCGGCGAGGAGCTGCGGATTCCGGTGATTCGCGAAGAGGCGGTGGTACGCACCCGCGAGGTCGAGCGCGGCGGCGTGCGCATCCATAAGACCGTCAATGAGCGCGAGGAGGTGGTCGAGCAACCGACGATGCGCGAAGATGTGGATGTCGAGCGCGTCGCGATTGGACGAGTGATCGATACGGTGCCCGAGGTTCGCGAAGAAGGCGACACGCTGATTATTCCGGTGCTGGAAGAAATGCTGGTCGTCGAGAAACGGCTTGTGCTGAAGGAGGAAATCCGCGTTACCAAGCGACGGACAACCGAGACCGAGCAGGCGCGCGTGGTGCTGAACGAGGAGCAGGTCACAATCGAGCGACTTGGCGAGCAAAGCGTCGGCGAGCAATTTCGACCGGATCGCTAGTCTGTGGCACGCCACTTGCGAATTGTCTTGCAGGTTCGAAACATGTAGCTAGGAGAAGAAGCTACCTTACCCTACTGCAGTCAGACGGCTGTAGCGCATGAAGGAGAGGAACTAATGGCTAAGAACGTTGTAGGTTTGTTTGACACCATGAACGACGCGGAGGCAGCAGTACGCGATCTTCGCGATGCCGGTTTCAACAGCAGCGACATTAGCTTGGTTGCGAACAACAGCGACAACCGCTACAACCTCGACAATTCCAGCTACGACAGCACGTCGACCGAGACGGAAGCTGGTGAAGGCGCTGGCGTAGGCGCGACGGGCGGCGCGGTGCTCGGCGGTCTGGCCGGTCTGTTGGTTGGCCTGGGCGCGCTGGTTATTCCGGGCATTGGCCCGGTGGTTGCGGCGGGCACGCTGGCGACGGCACTGGGCTCGACGGCGCTGGGCGCTGGTCTGGGCGCGGCAGCCGGCGGTCTCGTCGGCGCGCTGGTTGGCGCGGGCATTCCTGAGGAAGATGCGCACGTGTACTCCGAAGGCATCCGCCGCGGCGGCGCGCTGGTCTCGGTGCAGGTCGCTACGGATGACGACGCGGATCGCGCGGCCAACATTATGGATAGCCACAACGTCGTCGATATCGACGAGCGTGGCGGCTCGTATCGCCAGGGTGGCTGGAGCCGCTTCGACGAGAACGCCGAGCCGTACAGCACGACGTCGGGCAGCTATGCCAGCAGTGGCTACGGCGACGCGGATCGCAACGTTGGCAGCGACGACTATGATCGCAGCAGCAAGGTCGGCACGGCTGGCGGCGGTCTCGCAGGCGCGGCTACCGGCGCGGCGATCGGCGCGGCGGGCGGCCCAGTTGGCGCAGTGGTCGGCGGTGTGGCCGGCGCAGTGACCGGCGGCGCGATTGGCGCGGCGGGCGATGCGGCGGGCGCTGAAGCGACCGATGACGATGCCGGGCGCACCAGCAGCTATGACGCGACCAGCAACGTGGGCGGAACGGCCTATGGCAGCGCGACGACCAACTACGACACCACCAGCGGCTCGACCTTCGACACGACCCGCACCGACTACACCACGACCAACACGGGCTACAGCAACACCAACCTGGATCAGGGTGGTGAGGTCAAGATCCCGATCGTGGAAGAAGAGCTGCGCGTCGGCAAGCGTGAAGTCGAGCAGGGCGGCGTGCGCGTCAACACCCGCGTCGAGGAAACGCCGGTCAACGAGCAGGTCACGCTACGCGAAGAGACCGTAGACGTGCATCGCAAGCCAGTTGATCGCCCGGTCTCCGACGCCGACGTGACCAACTTCCAGGAAGGCACCTTCGAAGTTCGCGCGAGCGCCGAGGAAGCGATCGTCGACAAGCAGGCGCGTGTGGTCGAGGAAGTGCACATCAAGAAGAACGTCGATGAGCACACCGAGAACATCCAGGATACGGTTCGCCGCACGGATGTCGACGTGGATCAGATCAGCGGCCAGCGCACCGTTGGCTCGACGGACGTGGACTACACCGGCACAACCGGCACGACCGGCTATAACACGACTGGCACGACGGGCAGCACCGACGAGGGCATGATCGAGCGTGGCGCGTCCAAGCTGGGCAACGCCGCCGAGCGCGCGACCGGCGCGGATCTCGATAGCGACGGCGATGTCGGCCAGCGCGACCCGCGCAACAACTACTAGACATCCTCCGTGGTCAGCCAGCCGCCCGACTCTTGATGAGTCGGGCGGCTGGATTTTTAACTACTCGCCGATTGGCCGGCTTTATTTGCGCCGCTGATTGGCTTTGCGAAAAGCCGCCGCAAACGGATTCTCGCTGTCTTCCTCTTCCGGCGTCGAGTAGAGCGGCTCATCGCTCGGCGACGGCGGCGCATCCTCGATCGGCTCGTCCTCGTCCCAGTCCAACGAAAGCGGCATATCGCCTGCCAACACGATCAGATCGTCGAGGCTCAGCACCACCAGCTCGATCGCCGTGGGGAACTGCTGGATCTCGGCCAGCGAGGCGATCCG
>JAFAYS010000388.1 GCA_019240175.1 Chloroflexota bacterium
TTTTAGTATTATCGCCCACATTGACCACGGCAAAACCACGCTCTCCGACCGGCTCCTGGAGCTGACGGGCGCGATCTCGGAGCGCGATCGGCGTGAGCAGGCGCTCGACAGCATGGATCTAGAGCGCGAAAAGGGCATTACGATCAAAGCCAAAGCCGTGCGCCTGGGCTATAAAGCTCAGGACGGACAAGAGTACGAGCTGAATCTGATCGATTGCCCCGGCCACGTGGATTTTTCCTACGAGGTTAGCCGTGCGCTAGCCGCCTGCGAAGGCGCGCTGCTGGTCGTGGACGCCGCGCAGGGCATCGAGGCGCAGACGCTGGCCAACGTCTACATGGCGATGGAGCACGAGCTGACGATCATTCCCGTGATCAATAAGATCGATCTGCCGGGCGCGCAGCCTGAGGTTGTGGCTGCCGAGATCGAGCGCGTGATCGGCATGCAGGGTGACGAGCTTCTGCTGGTTTCGGCCAAAGAAGGTACCGGCGTTCCCGCGATCCTGGAAGCGATCGTTAAGCGCATCCCACCGCCGACCGGCGAGGACTCCAAGCCGGTGCAGGCGCTGATCTTCGACTCGCACTACAACGCGTACAAGGGCGTGATCGCCTATGTGCGCGTGATGGAGGGCGAGATTCGCGCCGGGCAAGAGGTCTTCTTCATGGGCACCGGCGTCAAGGTCGAGGCGCTGGAGCTAGGCGTGTTTCGCCCGCAGATGACGCCCGTGGACGTGCTGCACGCCGGCGAGGTCGGCTATATCGCGACGGGCTTGAAGGACGTCGGCGATGTGCAGGTTGGCGACACCGTCACGCTGCCGGGCCGTCAGGCCGCCGATCCGCTGCCGGGCTACCGTCCAGCCAAGCCGATGGTCTTCGCCGGCATCTACCCGGTCGAGTCCAATGACTACGCGGATCTGCGCGATGCGCTCGAAAAGCTCAAGCTCAACGACGCGGCGCTTTCGTATGAGCCCGAGACCAGCGCGGCGCTTGGCTTTGGCTTCCGCGCGGGCTTTCTTGGCCTGCTGCACATGGAGATCGTCCAGGAGCGTTTGGAGCGCGAGTATAACCTCAACCTGCTAATCACCGCGCCTTCGGTGGAATACCAGGTGCTGACGACCAAGGGCGAGATCGTGGTGGTAGACAATCCCTCCGAGATGCCCGATCCCTCGAATATCGAGGAGATCGAGGAGCCGGTGATGCAGATCAGCGTGATCGTGCCGACGCGCTATATCGGCCAGGTGATGGAGCTGGTGACGACCCGGCGCGGTGTCTTTGAGTCGATGGAGTATCTCGAAGAAACGCGGGTGCTGCTCAAGTATCGCATTCCGCTCTCCGAGATCGTGATCGACTTCTACGATCAGCTCAAGTCGCGCACGCAGGGCTACGCCTCGCTGGACTACTCGCTGGCGGGCTACCAGCCGGCGGATCTGGTCAAGATGGACGTGCTGGTCAACGGCGTGCCCGTCGACGCGCTCTCGATGGTGATTCACCGCGAGTTTGCCCAAGGCCAGGGCCGCAAGTTGGTCGAGAAGCTGCGGGGCCTGATCCCGCGCCAGATGTTCGAGGTGCCGATCCAGGCCGCAGTGGGCGCGAAGATTATCGCTCGCGAGACGGTGCGCGCCATGCGCAAAGACGTGCTCAGCAAATGCTACGGCGGCGACATTTCGCGCAAGCGCAAGCTGCTGGAAAAGCAGAAAGAAGGCAAGAAGCGCATGAAGATGGTTGGCAACGTCGAGATCCCGCAGGAAGCGTTTATGGCCGTGCTGAGCCTGGACGACGCCAAGTAGCCGAACGTCGCCAGCCGCATACACGCCAAAGCTGGTACGAAGTTTGCTCGATTGAAGAGGCAGCCCCACCGGGTTGCCTCTTCGCGTTAAGGATTGCCGCATTCACCTTGTCCTGTAGCGGAATAATTGCGTTCTGCTTTATAATGCGTCCCTCAAAGGAGGAAACAGATGAAACGATTTTCGTTCACGATGCTGCTGGCGGTATTGATGGCGATCGTCACGGCGTGCGGCCAGAGCGGCACCGGCACCGACTCAACCGGAGCAAGCCCAGCGGCAAGCGCTGCCGCCAGCGCGCCCGCTAGCTCAGCTGCTGCCGGCGGCAGTGTGCCGGATCTCGGCGGTCGCAAAGTCGTCGTCGGTACCGATGCGACCTACCCGCCGATGGAGTCGGTCGATGCGCAGAGCAATCAGATTGTCGGCTTTGACGTGGATGTCATGACCGAGATTGGCAAGCTGGCGAACTTCACGCCGGAGTTCCAAAACACCAGCTTCGACACGATCTTCACCGCGCTTCAGAGCAAGCAGTTCGACGCGGTCATGTCGTCGGTCACGATCACCGACGAGCGCAAAAAGATCGTCGCTTTCAGCGAGCCCTACATCACGGTTGGCCAGGTGATCGTCGTGCAGAACGATAACACCACGATCACCAGCGCTGAAGCTCTGGCCAACGCGCAGGTCGGCGTCCAGACCGGCACCACCGGCGAGGAAGCCGCTTTGAACGTCGGCAAAGTTCCCGATGCCAATCTGCGCCGCTACCAGACGATCGATCTGGCCTTTGCCGACCTGGCGAACGACACGATCGACGCGGTGGTCGTGGATAGCGTGCCGGCGGCGGACTACTCGCGCCAGCCGCAGTACGAGGGCAAGATCAAGATCGTGGGCGAGCCCTTCACCACTGAGGATTACGGCATCGCCGTGCAGCAGGGCGACACCGAGCTGCTCAACGCGATCAACGCGGGCATTG
>JAFAYS010000435.1 GCA_019240175.1 Chloroflexota bacterium
AAGCTCGGTCGGATCGTGGCTGCGGGCGCGCGCTGCGGCAAAGGTTGCGATCGCCGCCTCGACATCGCCGCGCCGAGCCTGCTCCTCGCCCTCATCGCTCAGTCGATCCGCGAGGCGCTGCTCAACCAGTCGTCGCAGCTCGACCAGCGGCGTGACATGATCGTCCACCCGCAGATCGCAGACAATGTTGTGCCAGTCGGGCCCAGGCTTGCTGCCCAGCACCAGCATCGCCGCCGACTGCGTGCCGCGAATATCGCCGCCCTCGGCCTCGGCTGCTTCCAGCGCCGCCATTAGTCGCTCCATCAGCGTTCCCTGCGCGTCCTCGAAGGCTGCCGCCATCGCAGCGGGAACGGTATCGCGCAGCATCATGTTGGCCTGCACGCTGTAACCTGCGCCCAGCTGATGACCGGCGAACGGAATACAGCGCGCGCCGGTATGCGCCGCCACGCGCCCCTCGCGATCCACGACCGCGACCTGTCGCAGCGCGGCGTCGGGATCGCTGGCCAGCAGTGCGGCCAAGGTTTGCTCGGCGCTCAGGCCACCCGCTAGCAGCTCCAGCCCCAGCGGCCCGAAGCTGATATTGCTCAGCGACTGAGTGGCGATCGCGCCGACGCCGGCTTTGACCCACGGCACCACGATGCCCACCGAGGGCTGGTGTGTCTGAACCGCCACGCCAAACTGCTGGGCTGCGGCGTCATACGCGACGATTGAATAGGTCATGATTGTTTCTTTCCTTGCTGAACACAAGCGCAGGCAGCCTGTGGCACATGCCATGACTGCCTGCGCTGCGTTGTGTGGCCTGAGCTACGCCTGGATCTGGCTCATCAGTGTATGGTAATCGAGATAGACCTTCTCGCCGGCAAACTTGCCCGCCGCCGGATTCCAGGGAAAATAGATCATGATCTGGCAGGCGACCTGCTGGCCGCTGGCCGCGATGCCTTCCCACGGACCGGCATGCGTGCCCGTCATATCGGCGACCTCGATCACGCCCTGTGGCCCGATCACGATGTCCGTCAGGTTGAACTTCACGTCGGGAAACGCGCCAAGAAACGTCGTGTAGAAAGCGCGCGCGCCGTCGTGACCTTCCCAGCGCTGGCCGGTCGGCACGATCTCATAGACGCAATCTTCGGCCAGCGTCGCGATCAGTCCGTCGAGATCACGCTTGTCCTCGGCGATCGAGTGTTTGATCCAGAGCCGCCGGATCTGCTGATACAGCTCGGGCGTGATCTCCCAGTTCAGCCGCTCTTTGATCGTCGATGCCCCTGAGCTTGTCATCGCTGGTTTGCTCTCCTAGCCCTAAGCTTCTTTGGCGACACGCAGCTCGCGCTTGAGGATCTTGCCGGTCGCGCTCATCGGCAGATCGTCGCGGAACTCGATCGTGCGTGGGTACTTGAAGGAGGCCATGTTTTCTTTGCACCAGGCCACCAGCTCGTCTTCGCTGACCTCCACGCCGGGCTTGCGGATCACAAACGCCTTGACATCTTCGCCCAAAGATTCGTGAGGCACGCCGATCACCGCCGCCATCGAGACCGCCGGATGCGTCAGCATGACCTCTTCGATCTCGCGCGGATACACGTTGAATCCGCCGCGCAAGATCATGTCTTTGACGCGATCCATGATGAAGATATAACCTTCTTCGTCGCGCCGGGCGATGTCGCCGGTGTGGAACCAGCCGCCGCGCATGGCCTCCGCTGTAGCATCGGGCTTTTTGTAGTAGCCCTTCATGATGTTGTGGCCGCGGATCAAGATCTCGCCGGGCTCGTTGACCGGCACGTCCTGGTCCTGATCGTCCACGATGCGCACCTCGGTGGCGAAGACCGGCAGGCCGATCGAGCCGACTTTGCGCTCCAGCCCTAGCTGGTTGAAGGTCGCCACCGGCGAGGTTTCAGACAGGCCGTAGCCTTCCAGGATCTTGACGTTGAAGGTTTTCTCGAAGGCGTTGAGCACCTCAACTGGCATGGCCGAGCCGCCCGACGAGCACAGCTCAAGATGCTCGGCGATCGCTGCGGTGTCGACCTGATTCTGCTGGGCGTAGTTGAGCAGGCCCCAGAACATCGTCGGCACGCCCGAGAAGAAGTTGACTTTTTCCTTGATCATCGCGTCGATCACCTGGGCGGCGTCGAAGCGCGGCACCAGCACCAGCGTCGAGCCATGATACAGGCCGGCGTTCATCTGGCAGGTCTGGCCGAAGGAGTGGAAGAGCGGCAGCGCGATCAAGACCGTGTTGCGATCGCGGGTTGGGTCCATGGCGTGCAGGTCACGCGAAACGATCGCGTTGAGCAGCATGTTGCTATGCGACAGCTCCGCGCCTTTGGGAAAGCCGGTGGTGCCGGAGGTGTACAGGATCACGGCGGTGTCTTCGGGTGAGCGATCGGCGGTGCGGCAGGTCGGCGGCTGATTATGCATCAGCATGCCCAGCGTTTGCGCGCCTTCGATCGGCGACGGCGCGGCGGGATTAGCCGTCATCAGGAAGAAATGCTCGCAGGTATCGACTTCCTGAAAGCCGGCGAAGCCCATCTGGCCCAGCGGCAGCTCTGCCGTGCCCTCAAAGCAGAGATAGGCCTTGGCATCCGAGTCTTTGAGATGATAGGCGATCTCGCGGGGCTTGAGCAGCACGTTGAGCGGCACCACAACCCCGCCGGCTTTGAGGATGCCATAATAGGCGATGGGAAAGAACGGCAGGTTGAGACACGACAGGGCAACTTTGTCGCCGGGCTGAATCCCGCGCGCAACGAGGCCATTTGCGACCTGACAGGCCATCGCGTTGAGCTGGCCGTACGTCAGACGCATATTTTGAAATACGACTGCCTCGCGGTTTGGCCGTTTCTGGGCATGATCTTCGATGACCATCGCTAGATTGAGCATCTTTGTCTCCTTGTACACACGCCACGTTCAGATGTTCTAAGTGCTGGCCCTCACCCCGCTGCTATCGCAGCACCCCTCGCCTACCGCAGTGGGAGAGGGGTTTTTAGTACTGCTTTGTTCGCTTGTTCCTTTGTTCCTTTGTTCTTCCGGTTCTGGGTTCTAGGTTCTAGGTTCTCCGTCTATTTGCCTTTCCACACCGGCTTGCGCTTCTCGGCGAACGCGCGAAAGCCTTCCCAGCCGTCTTCGCTGGCGAAAATCTCGCGCTGGTACTGCGCCTCGCGCTGGAGCGCCTCCGCGTAGCTGCCATCTAGCGAGGCTTGCACCGCGCGCTTGCCGCGCGTCAGGGCCAGCGGCGCTTGCTGAGCGATCCGCGCCGCGTACTGCTGCACATCGTCGGCGAAGCGCTCGGCGGGGAAGCTCACGTTGGCCAGACCGATGCGTACTGCCTCGTCGGCCTCCACGGTTCGTCCGGTCCACATCATCTCAAGCGCGCGGCCCACGCCGACGATCCGGGGTAGCAGATAGGTGCCGCCGCCATCGGGCACCAGGCCAACCCGAATAAACAGCTCGCTGAAAGTGCCGCGATCCGAGATCAGCCGCAGATCACAGGCTAGCGCCAGATCGCAGCCGAGACCGGCAGCCGCGCCGTCGACAGCGGCGATCACCGGCCATGACGAGCTGCGGATCGCCAGCATCGTTGGGCCGTAGGCGGCAGTCAATGTTTCGTAGGCCGTGTCGGGAGTTACGCCAGGCTGGAGTGCGACGCTGATGTCGGTGCCGGAGGAGAACGAGCCGTTCGCGCCTGTAATCACGATCACGCGTGTGCCGTTGGTCTCGCACGCCTCGATGCCCTCACGCAGCGCAATCATCGTGGGAGCGTCGACGGCATTGCGCACATGCGGACGATTGATCGTAAAGGTGGTGACGCCGTCGCGATACTCGGTCAACAAGGTGTCGGTCATGCTTCACTCCTGATGTAGCGCGAGTGTACTATAGATGCGGCGCTTTGCACAAGCGAGATTTGGCGCTGTCTAGGTTCTTGAAGTAGCCCTCATCCCCTGGTCTTCGATCTTCCCCTTGCTCCGAACCTCGGCGGGCTTCCACACCCAGAGGGTACCCGGGTTGCGATAGGCGAGGGGGAGTAGTGGCAATTCTTTGTTCCGTTGTTCTTTGTTCTCTGTTCTTTTGTTCTTTGTTCTTTTGTTCTTTGTTCCGTTGTTCTCTTGTTCTCTTGTTCCCCTAGGTTCTGGGTTCTTGGTTCTAGGTTCTTACGCACAAACAGGACCTGAGTAATTAACTATTTTTTGACAAACAGTTGCTCTCGGCTTAATATGCGGCTGCTCTACTATCAGGAGATATTCGATCTATTTCTGCCGCTCCACGCAGGAAAGGTTCTGGCTCATGATTAGCCTTCGCGCCCGGATCACCGGGATCGTCCTCTCCGCCCTGATGCTGGCTGGCGTCGCCTCCAGTGCTCATGCCTCCTACACCGATCCCGCTGCGCATCTGACGCTCGGCAATCCCAGCGGCGCGACCAGCAGTACTGCCAATGATCGCAACTATCTGATCCAGCGGCCACAGTACGCGATGTCCTACCATCGCTACAACGGCATTC
>JAFAYS010000462.1 GCA_019240175.1 Chloroflexota bacterium
ATGGGTACTGTCGGGCATTGCACTGCGACCGATCGATCGCATCACGCACACGGCCCAGGCGATTGGCGCTGAGCGCGACTTTGGCCGGCGCGTCAGCTACATCGGCCCGCACGACGAGATCGGGCGTTTGACGACGACTTTCAACGAGATGCTGACCGAGCTGCAAAGCGCGTATCGGCAAGAGGCGCAGGCGCTGCAAGCCCAGCGGCGCTTTGTGGCCGACGCCTCGCATGAGCTACGCACACCACTGACAACGATTCGCGGCAACATTGCGCTCTTGCAGCGCGAGCCACCAATCAACGACGAAGATCGGATTGAGGTTCTGTCGGATATGGCGGGTGAGAGCGAGCGCATGAGCCGGCTGGTCAACGATCTGCTGATGCTGGCACGTGCCGACGCGGGACGTCCGCTGCGCAGCGAGGCCGTTGCGATCAAGCCGCTGATCGAAGATGTGTGCCGCAAAGTCAAGGTGCTCGCGCCGCAGCACAACATCGATTGCTCGGATCTCCAAGAGCTGGCAGTGCGCGGCGACGAAGACGCGATCAAACAAGTGCTGCTGATTCTGCTCGACAACGCACGTAAATTCACGCCGCCGCGCGGGAAGATCACGGTGTCGCTGACGGAACAGCCGGAGCAGATCGCGATTCATGTCCGCGATACCGGCATTGGCATCGACCCGACCGCAATACCGCACATTTTTGAGCGCTTTTATCGCGGCGATGTTTCGCGCACCGGCGGCGGCGCAGGGCTGGGCCTGTCGATCGCGCAAACACTCGTCAAAAGCCAGCAGGGCACACTTGCCGTCGAAAGCACGCCGGGCGAGGGCAGTGTCTTCACGATCAGCTTGCCCAAAGCCGAGATCGTCCAGCACTTACCTGAGCCGGTAGCCGTCAGCACGCCAAGCCGTTGATCTTGAGCCGCCGTGCGGATTCGGCGGCTCTTAGCTATTTCTCAGAATGGACTAAGCGTCCACTTAGCCGTGACTTAGCCCCCCCTAAGCTTCCAAAGGTATCCTCTAGTCAGTAACACGAATAACCCGGAGGAAGCATATGTTCCCCTATCGTTTTGATCAATCACAGCCAACACCGCCAGCCCCAGCGCCGGCACCAGCCCGTAGCCCACGTCGAGTCGGGACGGCGGCGCTGCTCGCGCTCGCTTTGACCGGCGGCGCGGTCGGCGGCGGCACCGTTGGCGCAGTCGCAGCGACACGTTGGCTAGCACCCCAGGCCAGCACCGCAGCTGCTCCACCGGCTAGCAGCGCGGCGACGCCTGCGCCGAGCACGGCGTCTGCGCCTTCGACTCTCGCGCCGGTGGCCAACAACGCGCCGGTTGAGAACGTGGCCGGCAGTGTTTATAGTAAAGTCAACGATGCCGTCGTGCAGATCACCGTCTCGGGCGCGGTCCAGGGCGGCTTTTCGACCGAAGGCAGCGGCTCGGGCTTTGTGGTCGATGCCAGCGGCCTGATCCTGACCAATAACCACGTCGTCGAGAATGCCCGCGCGATCAGTGTGCGCTTCACCAGCGGCGAGACCCGCGAGGCGCAGGTGCTGGGCACGGATCGCGGCAACGATCTTGCCCTGATCAAGGTCGATCTGCCGGAGAATGTGCCGGTCGCGCCACTGGGCAACTCGGACCAGGTGCAGGTCGGCGAGACGGCGATCGCGATCGGCAGCCCGTTTGGTCTCGACCAGACCGTGACGCAGGGCATTATCAGCGCGGTGCATCGCAACTGGAATCCCGGTAACGGACGGACGCGCCGCAACCTGATCCAGACCGACGCGCCGATCAATCCCGGCAACTCGGGCGGCCCGCTGCTCAACGCGCAGGGCGAAGTGATCGGCATCAACACGATGATCGAAAGCCCGGTGCGCGGCTCGGTTGGCGTCGGCTTTGCGGTGCCGATCAACACGGCCAAAGATCGTCTGACACAGCTGCAAGGCGGCGCGACGCTTGAGCCGGTGTGGCTGGGCATCGTCGGGCAGGAGCTGGACGAGACGATCGCCAGCGATCTGGGCATCAACACGAGCAAGGGCGTGCTAGTCGTGAGCGTTGCACAAGGCAGCCCTGCCGCACAAGTCGGGCTGCGCGGCGGCCAAAACGCCAACGAGCGCATCCCGAGCGGCGGCGATGTGATCACCGCTGTCGACGGCAACGCAGTGACCAATGTCGACGAGCTGACCGAGCAGCTGGCCAGCAAGAAGCCTGGCGACACCGTGACACTCTCGGTCGTGCGCAACAACCAGGAGCAGCAGATCGATGTGACGCTGCAAGCCTGGCCTGCTGAAGCCGAATAATTCGTCGTGTCGAGGCAGAGGGCGCTAGTGGGAGCGCCTTCTGCCTCATCAGCCAAGCGAGAGTTGACCCATGGATCGACACAACCACACACAAACTCAGGATCTCAAAATGACAGCTACACTGCCTCAGCAACAGACAGGATATCCCGGCACCGTATCGCCCGCTCAGGTGGAGCAGGTTTTATTCGAGGTTAAGCGCCTGATTGTCGGGCAGGATCATCTGTTGGAGCGGCTGCTGGTGGCACTGCTGGCGCGCGGCCATGTGCTGCTGGAAGGCGTGCCCGGCCTGGCAAAAACCGCCACGATCAAGGCGCTGGCACAG
>JAFAYS010000489.1 GCA_019240175.1 Chloroflexota bacterium
CGATTCCGCGTGATCAGATAGATCGACACGGCGGAGACGAGCAAGACGATCACGAGAATGCTGCTCAGCACGACCGGATTGCGGATCGTCTGGCCGACGCGCTGAAGCAGGCTGAGCTGCTGCGGGATCGTCGGCTTGTCTTTGTACGGCTGCGGCAGCGTGAAGCCCTGGTCGGTGCCTTCTTCGCGGAGGGTGAGATTGATCGTATATTCTTTCTGGCCGCCCGCGTCCTGCACGAGCTTTAATTCCTGCTCCGACAGCGGAATCTTGATCTGCGTGCCTTGCAGCACATCCGGCCCGATCTCGGTCACCAGGCGCGACTCGTCGTTGATCTGGCCGCTGTAGAGCAAGCTTTTACCCTGCGTGCCGCGCACATTGTCAAGCTGGATATTCAGCGTTTTGTCGCTCCAGTTGATGTCGGCATCCTTGATCGCGAAGCTCAATTGCTCCTTAAGCGCGGGATCGTGCTTGATGATTCGCCGCTCAATGATCGCTTCGCCTTTGTCGTTGGTGATCGGCGCGCCATTCAGATCGGCGGCGCTCAGCTCAAAGGCATATTCCTTGCCCGCCGTGAACTTATCGGCTTTGATCGCGACCGGCATGGCCGCGCTGATCGTCGAGAAAACTTCTTTGTTGACGCTGCCGCCCTCGCTGACGACTTCCAGCGTAATATTGCTGACCGAGGTGAAATTGCTCACGTCGATCTGCACGTTATACGCGTTCGCCTCAGCATCAAAGGTAGGATTCGACATTTTGAGCGTCGGCGCGGCGATCGTCTGGTCGACCGGCGAGCTGAAGGTTGTGTCAAAGCCCACGGTCTGGGGCTCGGCGTCGCGCACGTTGACACTAAAGCGCAGCGCGGCGGTATTCTGGCCTTTGATCGCTTTGACCTTGGTGGTCGCCATCCACTGGCTATTTAAGCCGGCCAGAATCGTGTCGAACATCGTGTCAAGCTCGTCGATCTTGCCGATCTTGGAGTAGGCGAAGGTTTCTTTCGAAAGATTGATCAAGCGCTCGCGCTCCACGTTGGGACACTCGTTGGTGTTGCTGGGCACGCACAGGCCCATCGTATGGATCTGGACCGGGATGCGATTCTGGTTAATCTCATTGGCCTGGCTGATCACATTCGGCTCTTTGATGTCGCTACAAGCGACCGACGGATCTTTGCGCTCATTGTCGATGCCGTCGGTGAAGAGCACGACCGCGCGGCGCTCCTGCGGGCTGGTATTTTGCGCGTTATTGAGGCTGTTAATCGCGCCGAAGGCCGCGTCATAGATACAGGTGTTATCGGTGCCGGGCGCTAGATTTTGAATACTCACAATCGCATTTTTGATCACATTCGCCTGCTCTTTGGGCGTGAAATCTTGTTTCTGCTCAAGCTGGCGCGCGAAGCTAAAAACGGCAATCTGGGCATTGTTGGGCGCTTTATCCACGAATTTTTGCGCGGCAGCTTTCACATCACCGATCTCTTGCTGCATGCTGCCACTGGCATCGATCACCAGCGCGATCTTGATCGGCGTGTTGGCCGGCTCGATCGTCGCCTCGACTGGCGCGCTCTGCTGGCCGATCAGCTGAATCTGGCCCGGCCCCTGAATCTGGACCTCGTTGTTGAGCACCGGAAAGTTGTTGCTGTCGAGGATCGTAAACAGCGACCGCAGGACAAAGCCGTCGTCTTCTTGCGTGGCCTCGGTATTGATCTCGCGCGCCTCGGGCTGCGTGGCCTGCGCGCTCAACGAGACGGGCCAGACTAGCGCCGCCAGCGCACACAGATATATGTAGAACAAGCCTTGTTTGCTCATGGTTTAGCTCTCACCTGATAGAACGGATGGGCAGTGTACGCGCTTAATCGAACACTGACCCGGACTCAAGCTTTTGCTCTAGGGCATAGCGCGGTGGCGGCAGCACGTGCAGCGCGACCGCGCGCTGAAATGTCGGCTCGCTCACGAACACAAAGCGCAAGATCTGATCGATCGCCGGCAGGAGCAGCACCCGTTTGGCGGTGCCGCTGTCGGCCAGCGCGCGATTGATCACCGCCAGCAAGCCTTCGTCAAAGGTATCCTCGACAAAGGTTGTCTGGAAGCTGTAGCTGCGACCGTCGTGCTCGAAGCTGATCTGCACGTCGTCGCCCAGCAGCTGCTCCCGGATATTAACCGGATGAAACAGGCCGTCGGAGCTTTCGGCCAGCGTTGCGAGATGCGCCTGATACGATAGCTCGTCGGTGCCGATGTCATACAGGCTTTCGCTGTCGATCTCGACCACGGCCAGCGCGGTCCAGGCGTAGCGCGGATCACGGGCAAAGGCGGCGCGCACATCGGCCTCAAGCTGCGCGCGCTGCTGCTCGGGAATCTCGGCGACCCAGCCGGATTCGGCAAGGGTTTGCCAATATTGGTCGGCGCTCAGGCCGCTGATAACGTTTGTAAATTGATCTGCCATAGCTCCTCCTGGCTACTGGGCGGGCCAGGTTACTTTAGTTACCTTGACGCCGGCATTTTTGAGCGCATCGGCGATCGCTTGGGGCGGGTTTTCTGTGAAGGCAAATTCGATCTCGCGGCCAGGGTAGCGCTCCTGATGCTTCTGCGCCTGCCTGACCATGCGATCGGCGGTGCGTTGCAGCCCGCGCTCGGATTGGTAGCTGGCGGCGTTCCAGTTGTAATCTTTGACATCGATCACGGGCCCGTTCTTGACCACGATGTCGCCGGCTTTCTTGCCGTTGATCACATCGCCGACTTTTTCGAGCTCGAAGCCGCGCTTTTGTAAGCTGGCCGCGTAGCCTAGTTCGCTCAGAGCGCCCTGGCGAGTGGTCCGCGATCCCGATAACAGGTCTTTCATGAGCTGATCGCTGCCCTTGACATGCGCGATCTGGTCGAAGGTTTGCAAAATATCGCCGGCGTACTCGCCATATTCGTCGGCGATTCGCGCGCCGTCATCGCCGTATTTGGTAACCAGCCGACCGGCACCGCGCCGCGCGTCGTTGGCTTTGTCGACCGCTCGCGCGCCGTCGGCCAGATCGTCGAGCTTATCGACAGCTTTGGCGACATCGCGGGCCT
>JAFAYS010000513.1 GCA_019240175.1 Chloroflexota bacterium
TTTGTTCCCCGACAACGTACGCGACGAGTCGTTTCTGTCCCGGCGTGTCTTCGCGCGCCACGACAGCCGCCTCAACGACGGCGGGATGCTGCGCCAGCACGGCCTCGATCTCGCCGGCCTCGATGCGATAGCCACGGATTTTGACCTGCGCATCGGTGCGGCCAATATACTCGATCGAGCCGTCGGCACGGTAACGGCCCACGTCGCCGGTGCGGTAGAGCCGCGCTCCCTGCGCGCCGCTGACGCCATCCGGCACAAAGCGATCGGCGGTGAGATCCGGGCGATCGAGGTAGCCACGGGCCAGCGCGTCGCCGCCGATGTGGATCTCGCCCGTCACGCCGATCGGCACCGGCTGGCCGGCGCGGTTGAGCAGCCAGATCGCGCTGTTGGCGACCGGCGTACCAATTGGTGGCAGCGCGGGCCACGTGTCGGGCGATCCGGCCAACGTCCAGGCCGTGACGACATGACTTTCGGTCGGGCCGTAGTGATTGTGCAGCGTACACGCGGGCTGATTTGCCAGCCAGCGAGCCAGCGCGGGCGTGATCTGAAGCTGCTCGCCGGCAGTCACAATCTCACGCAGATGTGCCAAACCCGCCGCGCCCTCGGCCTGCTCGGCCAGATGTTGCAGCGCCACAAACGGCACAAAGATCCGCTCGACCGCCGCGCTATCAAGCTCGCGCAGCAGATTGGGCGCGTCGCGGCGCAACTCCTCCGAGACCAGCACGAGCGTGCCGCCGGTGGTCCAGGCCGAAAAAATCTCCTGGCAGGAAACGTCGAAGCTCAGCGGCGCGAATTGCAGCGTGCGCCGCGCGCCAGGCATCGTGCGCTGCTGCCACGCCAACAGATTGACCAGCGGACGATGCGTCATGCCGACGCCCTTGGGCTGGCCGGTCGAGCCAGAGGTGTAAATCACATACAGCAGATTGTCGGGCGTGGCGTGAGCAACCGGCTCAGCTGTGGGCAGCTCCGCGATCGACGGCCAGTCGCGATCCAGGCAGATCACCTGCGCGCTGTGCTCGGGCAAGCGATCGACGAGCGCCGCCTGCGTCAGCAGCACCGGCACGCGGGCATCGGCCAGCATGAACTGCAGCCGCTCCTCGGGATAGGCCGGATCGAGCGGCACGTATGCGCCGCCGGCTTTGAGCACGCCCAGCACGCCGACCATCGCGTCGAGTGAGCGCTCGACACACAGGCCCACGCGCGTATCCGGCCCAACGCCAAGCGCCTGCAAGCGGTGCGCCAGCTGATTGGCGCGCACGTTGAGATCGGCATACGTCAGTGTTTGATCGCCGAAAACCACAGCATCGCGATCGGGTGTTTGGGCGGCCTGCGCTGCAACCAACTGGTGCAGGCACTGGTCCTGCGGGTACGGCGCGGCGATCGCGTTCCAGTCGCGCTGCTGCTGCCGCTCGGCCTCGGTCAGCAGCGAAAGCTCGGCCAGTCGCTGCTGAGGCTGGGCCGCGATACGCGCCAGCACGGTTCCAAGATGGCCCAGCATACGATCGATCGTGAGGTCATCGAAGCGCCGCCGATCGTAGTTGAGCCGCATCGCACCCATGCCGGCCATCAGGTTCAGCGGATAGTTGGTGCGCTCGACGGCCTGCATACGGCCAAAAGCCAGGCTGGGCCGCGCGCCGTTGCCCTGATCCCCACCGCCGCCACCGCCGGTCGCCGGATAGTTCTCGAAGACGACCAGACTTTCGAAGAGCGGCTGACCGCGCGGAACCTCGCTCCAGCCCTGGATCTGCACGAGCGGGCTGTACTCGTACTGGCGCAGATCGGCCTGGTGGCGCTGGATCTGCTTCAGCCAGTCGAGCAGCGTCGCCTGCGGATCGATTTGGACGCGGACCGGCAGCGTGTTGATGAACAGGCCGACCATGCTTTCGACGCCGGTCAGCTCCGGCGGTCGGCCCGAGACCGTCGCGCCGAAAAGCACGTCGTCTTCGCCGCTGTAGTGGCTGAGCAGCAGCGCCCACGCGCCCTGCATCACGGTGTTCATGGTCAAACCATGCTGCCGCGCCAAACCTTGCAGCGCCATCGCGGTCTCACTCGGCAGCAGCCGCTCGACCTCATGGTAGTCGGCGGGCTCGGCGTCCGGCCCGACCACGCGATCGACACCCAGCGGCGTTGCAGCGCTGAAGCCGGCCAGGAACTGCCGCCAGAAATCCTCGGCTGAGGCCAGATCTTGCTGCTGCAGCCAGGCGATGTAGTCGCGGTACGGACGCGGGCGCGGCAGCGTGGCCTCGCGACCGTGCAGCGCCGCGTCGTAGAGCGCGAAAACTTCGTTGAGCACCAGCGGCAGCGACCAGCCGTCCATCAGCATGTGGTGCTGGCTCCACACAAACTGGTAGCGCTCGTCGGCAACCTGGAAGAGCGCCAGCCGCATCAGTGGAGCCTGCGCCAGGTCGAAACCACGCGCGCGGTCGGCGTCCAGAAATGTTTTGAGCCGCGCCTGGTGCTCTTCCAGCGCAGTGCCGCGCCAGTCCTCGATCGTCCAGCTCAGCTCGACGCGGCGATGGACCACCTGCACCGGCGTTTTGATGTTTTCCCACACAAACGTCGTGCGAAAGATCGAGTGACGCTGCGCGATCTGCTCCCACGCCCGCTGAAACGCCGCGACGTTCAGCGCGCTCTGCACCGGAATGATCAGCTGCTCGACGTACATGCCGGAGCCATCATCGTACAGCGTATGGAAGAGCATGCCCTGCTGCATGGGCGAGAGCGGATAAAAACTTTCTATGTCCTTCTTGATGCTCATTGTTAGGCTACTCCCAGGGATTTCGAGATAGCTGCGGTAATATCGTCAAGATCTTCCTGATCCCACTGGTACTCAGCAAAATCCGACGGTGTAAAGCCGCCGGAGTCCGGCGACAAACAGTGCGCGATCAGCGCTCTTAGTGATGTTATGTAATCCTCAGCCAGTCGCTCGATCGTGGCCTGCTGGTGGATCTCCTCGCTGAAGCTCCAGC
>JAFAYS010000585.1 GCA_019240175.1 Chloroflexota bacterium
AGGCGCGCGTCATCGCCCACGCGCCGGAGCAGCGCCACGAGATCCAGGCTGCGCGGCTCGATGGTGAACTGTCCGGTCTGGATGCGCGACAGATCCAGCAGTTCGGCGATCAGCTTGTTGAGCCGCCCAACCTGGCGCGTGATCACGTCGAGCGTACGGTCGTCGCGCTCGCTCAGCCGATCTTCCTGGCGGGCACGGCGCACAAACAGATCGACATAGCCGCGAATGCTGGTGAGCGGCGTTTTAAGCTCGTGCGCCGCCAGCGACAAAAATTGATCGCGCTCTTGTACCAGGGCCTCGGCAGCGCTGCGCAGGGCGCGCTCCGCCGCCGCTTCCCGGCGCATGCGCACCAGATCAAGGTGCGTCTTGACACGCGCCAGCAGTTCGCGGGCGGCAAACGGCTTGATCAGATAATCGTCAGCGCCGGTCTCGATGCCAGCCGCGCGCGCCTCGTCGCCGGCGCGTGCCGAGAGTAGAATCACCGGGATCGTGCGCGTGGCGGCATCGGCGCGCAGCTGCGCGAGCAGACCAACGCCGTCGAGCTTGGGCATCATAATGTCGGACAGAATCAGATCCGGCAGCTGCTCACGCGCGACTCGGAGCGCAGCCTCGCCATCCGCCACCGCGACCACATCGTACTGCGCGCTGAGCAGCTTGGCCACATAGTCGCGCATGTCGGCGTTATCGTCGGCGAGCAGAATGCGGGAGCGTGTCACGTCGCTCGATCGCTCGAAGTGGTCATTCGTTGCGGAGTCTATGAGCGGCGCTGGCAGCGGGTCGGAAAATTCCGCCGTCGATTGCTCGGCGTTGGGCAGCCAACGCAGCGCCTCGTCGACAAACGCATCAAGGTGTGTGCGGCTGCTGCTGCCGCGCGCGCGCAGCTGATCGGCGGGCAGATGCGCCTGGCCCAGCGGGATCAACACCGTAAACGCGGTGCCCTGGCCGAGCGTGCTCGTTACCCGCACATCGCCGCCGTGCAGCGCGACCAGCTCCTGCACCAGCGCGAGGCCAATGCCCGAGCCCTCGTGGCTGCGACCGGCGGTGCCGGCGATGCGGTGGAAGCGCCTAAAGATCTGATCGATGTCGGCCTCAGGAATACCGACGCCGGTATCGGCCACCACAAGCTCGATCTGCCCATCGACCAGCCGCTGGCGCAGCGTGATCTGGCCCTGCTGCGTGAACTTGAAGGCATTCGACAGCAGATTGAGGACGATCTTTTCCCACATCTCGCGATCGACATAGACCGGCGCGGGCAGCGGCTGGCACTCGACCACAAACTGCAGCCCGGCCTGCTCGATCGTCGAGCGAAACAGGCTAGCCAGATCCGCAGTAAACGCCGCCAGATCGACCGGCTCGTAGCTAGCCTCGGCGCGATCCGCCTCGATGCGCGAAAAGTCCAGCAGCGTGTTGACCAGCTTGAGCAGCCGCAGCGCATTGCGATGGGCCACCTCAAGGTTTTCGCGCTCGGCGGCGCTGAGCGCGCCATCAGCCGCATTGAGCGTGGCTTCAAGCGGGCCGAGCATCAGAGTCAGCGGCGTGCGGAATTCGTGGCTCACGTTGCTGAAAAACTCAGTCTTGGCGCGATCCAGCTGGGCCAGCGCCGCGACACGCTGACGCTCTTCCTCGTGGGCCAGGGCGTTGCCCACGGCGGCGGAGATGTGGCCGGCCAGCAGCTCATAGAACGAGCGGTAGTCCTCGTCCAGGGCACGATTGGGGCTGATGCCGGCGATCAAGATGCCGCGTGGGCCGGTCTCGCCGGATGCGCCGATCGGCAGGGCCAGCGCCTGGCAGATCGCCTCGTTCCAGGGACCGCCGCACACCGGCACATGTTGCGCCACATCGTCGACCAGCACGATCTCGCCGGTGGCGACGCGCGCGAAGGGCCAGACTGCGGGCTGCTGCGTCGCTAGATCGACGGAGCGCGGACTTGCCGTCGTGCCCGGCTCAAGCCCGACCGTCCCGCGCAGCACGAGCTGATCGCCTTCGCGCAGGTAGATCAGCGCAAACGGCACATCCAGCGGATGTTCGGCGATGCAGGCGGCGCTATCCTGGCAGGCGGTGATAGCGTTGCGGGCCTCGCCGGCCTTGGACGCCAGATCGCGCAGCAGCCGCAGCCGGCGCTGGCTGAGCACCTGCTGTGTCACCTCGCTGCACACCGCCAGCATACCGACGATTCGCCCGGCATCATCCTCGGCGGGCGCGTGCGAAACGTCGAAATAGGCTTCTTCGCGGTAGCCGGAGCGCTCCAGTGTCAGCAGCAGCGCGGGATTCCAGTTGGCCACGCCGCATGCCATCACCTCCAGGATCAGCGGGCCGAGCGTATCCCAGCCTTCTTCAAGCGTGACGCGAATATCTTCGCCCAGCGCCGCCGGATGTTTGTCGCCGATCAGGTTGGAGTAGGCATCGTTGTAGAACTGGATGAATTGCGGCCCCCAGGTCAGCACCATCGGGTAGCGCGAGGCCAGCAGCGTTTTGACCAGCGAGGTGAGGCTGTGCGGCCAGGTTGCGACCGGCCCGAGCGGCGAGGCGGCCCAGTCATGCTCGCGTACGCGCGCGTGCATCTCGCTGGGCCCAGCAAAGATTTGCGACAGCGGTTCCGATTGATCACGCATCAGTATTCCTTGTGGCCTCCGCAGCCGGTTCGTCCACCAGGCCACATCACCATGACCATGCAAGCTTGAACGTCATCCCACCAGCGGAAATTGCTGCATATCTTCAAGTAGTGTACCAGTCTCCTCGGATCGTGGCAGGATTGGCTGGCGGTTTGGACGCCCTGGCAGACAAAACAAGGCGATCGGCGAGCGAACATCTTGCTACGCAATTTCTGCTAAAATGACCGCGCAGCCCTGCTTGATAAAGAAAGATCGTGGCCTTGGATCAGCAAGCACAGCGTGAACAAAATCGACGATCGTGGAATGCAGTTGTGCCGGCCCACGAAAGCCATCGCGCCGATCAGGCTGCGTTTTTTCGTGGCGGCGGCTCGACGCTCTTTGCCGAAGAGCGCGCGCTGCTCGGCGATCTAGCCGGGCGAGCCGTCGCGCATCTGATGTGCAACACCGGCCAGGATACGCTGAGTCTAGCGCAGCTTGGCGCGACCGTGACGGGCGTGGATCTCAGCGACAGCGCGATCGCGAGTGCGCGCGAGCTGGCAGCCGCGACGCAGCTTCCGGCGACGTTTGTGCGCGCCGACGTGTACGACTGGCTGCGTGAGACGGCGGCAGGCACGCAGCGCTTTGACATCGTCTACTGCGCGTACGGCGTGATCTGCTGGCTGGCCGATCTCCACGCCTGGGCGCGGGGCGTCGCGGCGATCCTCAAGCCCGGCGGTCGCTGCGTGCTGGTCGAGTTTCATCCCGTCTCGAATATGTTCGATCAGCAGTGGCGGCTGGCGGCAGACTATCCTGCGGGCGGGCGGCTGCTGGCGCTGCCGGGCATCGGCGATTACGTTGGCGCATCCGAGGGTGGCCTGACGCCGAGCGGCTACGCCGAGGGCATGCAGAACTTTGTTAATCCCGAGCCGTGCTATCTGCATCAGTGGGGGCTGGGCGAAGTCGTGACGGCGCTGGCCGAGGCCGGGCTGGCAATCACCGCGCTACACGAGTATCCCTACACCAACGGCGAGCGTCCGTTTGCCGAGATGCGCGCCGACGCGGATCGGCGTATGTATCCGCCTGAGGGCGTGCCCGCGCTACCGCTGCTGTACGGCCTGGCGGCGCGCAAACTTTGAGGAGGCGCATGGAGACCGACCGCATCTTGCTGGAAGGAATGATCTTTTGGGGCTATCACGGCACGCTGGCGGCTGAGCGCGAGCTCGGCCAGCAGTTCGTGGTGGATGTCGAGCTGCACTGCGATCTGCGCGCGGCTGGCGAATCCGACGATCTGGCGGCGACCGTGGACTACAGCCAGGTCTACGAGCAGGCACGCGCGATCGTCGAGGGCGAGCCGCTGTGCCTGACCGAGGCAGTTGCCGAGCGGATCGCGGCGGCGGTGCTGCAGCAGCACGCGCTGGTTACGGCGGTGCGCGTCAAAGTGCGCAAGCCCCATGTGCGGCTCGGCCCGACGGTGCTGCATGGCTCGGCAGTCGAGATCCTGCGCCGTCGCGCCTCATGAGCATGCGTGATCGCAAGCGGCCACGCGTGACGCTGAGCTACGCGCAAACGCTCGACGGGCGGCTGGCGACGCTGTCCGGCAGCTCGCAGTGGATCAGCGGGCCGGACGCGCTGGTGTATGCCCACCGGCTGCGCGCCGAGCACGACGCGATCATGGTCGGCGTTAACACGGTGCTGGTCGATAATCCGCGTTTGACGGTGCGCCACGTGGCAGGCACCGATCCGCTGCGGGTGATCGTCGATAGCACGCTGCGCACGCCCTTGACGGCGGCGGTAATCGCCGACGGCGCGGCGCAGCACACGCTGATCGCCGTTACTTCACGCGCTTCCAACGAGCGTATCGCAGCTATCGAGGATCTCGGCGCGCAGCTGCTGGTGTTGCCTGCCGATCCCGCAGGTCATGTCGATCTTGCGGCGCTGCTGGCTGCGCTGTACGAAAACGGGATCGAAACGCTGATGGTCGAGGGCGGCGCGACGCTGATCACGGCGCTGCTGCGCGAGCGGCTGGTCGATCGGCTGGCGGTGTGTGTCGCGCCGAAGCTGCTGGGTGCAGGCATGGATGTGGGCGATCTTGGCATCACGGTGCTGTCGGACGCGCTGCGGCTGGAAGGCATGTCGGTGGAGCATTTCGGCGAAGATCTGATCATCAGCGGCACGATCGTTTATGCCGTAGCGGAGCGGACCGATGGCTGATTCGCTGCGGGCGCAGGCGGTGTGGTTCAGCGCGCCGCGTACGGTCGAGCTGCGCGCCGAACCGGTGCCGCCGCCGGGACCGGGACAGGTCCGCGTGCAGACGATCGCGTCGGCCTTGAGCCACGGCACCGAGCGGCTGGTGTATCGCGGCGAGGTGTCGCCCAACCTGCCGCTGGATCTGCCGACGCTGGCGGGCAGCTTCGGCTTTCCGATCAAATACGGCTACGCGGCGGTCGGGCGTGTGCGCGATGTCGGGCCGGACGTGACCACCCACGCGCCGGGCGATCTGGTCTTCGCGCTGCATCCCCACCAGACGATCTTCAATCTGCCGGCTGCCTCCGCGCTGCGTCTGCCCACAGGCATCGATCCGCTGCTGGGCGTGTTCACCGCCAATCTCGAAACCGCCGTCAACATCGTCCACGATACGCCGCTGATCTTCGGCGAGACCGCGCTGATCTTCGGTCAGGGCATCGTCGGGCTGCTGGTAGCGCAGGTGCTGCGACTGGCCGGCGCGCGGCGGGTGGTCGCGGTCGAGCCTGCGTCGCTGCGTCGCGATCTGGCGCTGCGGGTGGGCGTGGATCTGGCGCTGGCTCCCGCCGCCGATCTGCGCGATCAGGTACGGGCGGCCAATGCTGGTCGCGCGCCCGACGTGGTGATCGAGGTCAGTGGTGCCGGCGCGGCGCTGCAGGCGGCGATCGATAATGTGGTGGCGGATGGCGCGGTGGTTGTCGCCTCGTGGTACGGCACCAAGCCGGTGCAGCTGATGCTGGGCGAGCACTTTCATCGCGGGCGCGTGCGGCTGATCTCGTCGCAGGTCGGGCGGCTCAATCCGGCGCTGGGCGCACGCTGGGACTACGCGCGACGCGCGGCGACCGTGCTCGATCTGCTGCCAAAGCTGGTGCTGGCGGATCTGATCACGCATCGCATTCCGCTGGCCGACGCGGCGACCGCCTATCGTTTGCTGGATGAGCAGCCGGATCAGATCGGGCAGATTGTGCTGACATATTCCGGAGAATGAAACGCATCTAGCACTAAGTGAGGATCTCGCATGTACGAAATCGGCGTGATCGCGCAGTTTGAGGCCGCACACCGGCTGCACGGCGACTTTGGCCCGGCGACGCGGCTGCACGGCCACACCTACAAGCTGGACGTCATCGCGCGCGGCGAGCGGCTCCAGCCCGACGGCACGCTCTACGATCTCGGGGCCTTCCGCGCCGCCGTGGATGCGATCGCCGCCGAGCTGCACTACCGCGATCTGGATGAGGTGCCCGGTCTGGCCGGCAGCAATACCACGGCTGAGGCGGTCGCGGACTACTGCTGGCGTCGTATCGCGCCGACATTGGCCGGCAGCCCGCTGCAATCGCTGCTGGTGCGCGTCTGGGAATCGCCGCAAGCCTACGCCGCCCGCGACGATCGGCTGCCTGAGTAGCATGCGCGTCGCTTTTATCACGGTTGGCAACGCCCAGCGGCTTACTGGCGGCTACCTGTATCATGCGCGGGTTTTTGACGGATTACGCGCGCAGGGCTTGATGATCGACGAGATCAGCGCCAGTGACGCGCCGCTGGAAGCGCAGCTGGCCGCGTCGGCTGCTTTCGGTGCAGCGTTCGAGCCGCAGCTTTACGATGTGATCGTGATCGATGCGCTGGCGCGTGGCGTGTGCGGCCCATGGATCGAACGCTGGCGGACGCTGCGGCCCGTTGTGGCGATGGTACATCAGTTGCCGAGCGTGGCCGAGGCCGAGTCGGCGCAGATCGTGCGTGAGCAGCAGCTGGAAGCGCCGCTGCTGCGAGCCGATCGGCTGATTGCCGTGAGTGAGCATGGCCGCGAGATTTTGATCGCGTGTGGTGCTCCCGCCGACCGAGTCGCGATCGTTTCGCCGGGCTTCGATCGTCTGCCGATCCAGCCAAAACAGGCGCGAGATCGTCGTGTGCAGGACGAGCCGCTGCGGGTGCTCTGTGTGGCGCAGTGGATCGCGCGCAAAGGCCTGACGACGCTAATCGCTGCCTGGCAGCAGCTGCGCCCAGCGGACGCCGTGCTTGAGCTGATCGGCGAGACTGATGCTGATCCGGAATACGCGCGGGAAGTGCAAGCGCTGCTGGCGGGGCTGGCGGCGGAGCAGGTGATCGTGCGCGGCGTGGTGACCGACGACGAATTGCAGCAAGCGTATGGTCGCGCCGATCTGTTCGTGCTGCCGTCGCGCTTTGAGGGCTACGGCATGGTTTACGCCGAAGCGCTGGCGCATGGCCTGCCGATCGTCGCCTGTGACGTGGGGCCAGTGCCGGCGCTGATTACGCCACAGGCCGGCCTGTTCGTGCCGCCCGACGATGCTTCCGCGCTGGCCCAGTCGCTGGCGCGGCTGCTCCACGATCCGGCATTGCGCGCGCAGCTATCGGCTGGCGCGATCGGGCGTGCCGCCGCGCTGCCGGATTGGGCCGAGACGACGCGCCGGTTTGCTGAGGTGCTCACACAGGCGGCGAGCGAAGCCAGCAATCGCAGCGCTTAGGTCATACCCAGGCGCAGCTGGCCAAAGGGCAGCATGTGGCCCATGCGGGTGGATTTGGTCTCAAGATAGCGCAGATTCTGGGGATTCGGCGGCGTTTCCACGGGCACGCGCTCGTCGACGCGAATACCGTAGCGCTCCAGCCCCTCGATCTTGGCTGGGTTGTTGGTCAGCAAGCAGATGTGACGCACGCCCAGATCGGCCAGCATCAGCGCGGCGTCGCCGTAGTCGCGCATATCTTCGGGCAGGCCCAGCGCCAGGTTAGCGTCGACGGTATCGAAGCCCTGGTCTTGCAGGGCGTAGGCGCGAATCTTGTTGGTCAGCCCGATGCCGCGTCCTTCCTGGCGCAGATACAGCAGCACGCCACGGCCTTGCTCCTGCAAAAAGCGCAGACTCTGATCGAGTTGCTCGCCGCAATCGCAGCGGCTGGAGCCGAAAATATCGCCGGTCAGACACTCGGAGTGCAGCCGGACATACACCGGCGCGCCATCATCCACGGTACCCACGACCAGCGCGACATGCTCTTGCTGGCTCGCGCTCTGATACACATGCATCGTAAATTCGCCATACCGCGTGGGTAGGATCGTCATAGCAACGTGTCGCGTCTCGGCCATGGGGGAGCACTCCTTTGATGACAGACCGTATTCGGTGTAAAGAGTATACGAAATCGTGCGGGGTTTTGATCCGGCTTAGGTCGAAATCGCCGACTACTACCGGATCTAGTTTATGCTTGAGGCTGAATCTGCGCGATCAGGCGGCGGGCTTCGGCTTTGACCAGGTCGCTGATCGG
>JAFAYS010000930.1 GCA_019240175.1 Chloroflexota bacterium
TGGGTTCTAGGTTCTGGGTTCTTACTCGTCCAGGCCTAGCGCTTTGGTTTTCTACGCGCGGTTTATCCTCCTTCTGTAGTGGGCGCTGGCGATTGACCGCCCGGCGGCTTCGCCGTGATCGTCACCGTGACCTGGGGTGCATCGCCCACGATCTGGAGACCCGGCGGCAGCTGTACGCCTGCTGGAACTTGATACGTGCCCGGCCCCAGCCCGCTCAGGTCCACCGTGGCCTGAACCGTGGCGTTGGCCAGCTGGCTAAGCTGCTCGAAGGTGCCCGAGACCGTAATCGTCAGACTGGGCGGATCGGCGGTGACTTGCAGATCCTGTCCGAGATTAGTCGGCGAGACCGGCACAAACAGCGGCACGTTCGATGGAATCTCAAACGGCACGATCGGAACACTCACGGTGACTTGTTCGGTGAGCAGCCGCGCCTGGATGCCGTTCGGGATGATAATGCGCACTGTTTGCGTAAATGACTCAGTCTTTCCGCTCAGGTCGATCGGCTCCGTCTCAAGCGGCACGCTGATCGCCTCCGAGGCAACAAACTCGACGAACTTCGGGTCCCAGTCGATGCTCTCGGTGGTGTAGCCTGGCGCGGGCTGGCCCCTGAATTTGGGCAGTACCGACGCCCGCTGCGGCCCGACCCGCGTCTCGATCTGAACGTTGATTTTAACATGATCCGGGGCGAGCGTGATGCCCGTCACCGGCTCGCCATCCTCGTTCAGCGCCAGCAGATCGATGTCGCGGGTGAAACTGCTGGTCTGGCCTTGCAGCTCGATCGGCGCGACGACCTGCGCGACCTGGGCCATCAGATTCTGCGGCCCGCTGGCGACCACCTGATCCGTGGCGAGCGACGCGTCGGTGAGTTCGAACAAGAACGGCAGCTGATTATTGAGCTGGGTTGTGATCGTGAGCGTACGGGTTTCTTCCGGCTCAAGCCGGACCTGCATCGCCGCAGGAGTCTGGCTGCGCTGCCGCACAGAGTTTGGCCCCCTGACGCGAATCGGGACGTTGTGCAAGCCTTCATCGTAGGGGCTGAGGTCGGCGGTGGCGGTAAAGTTCGAGGTTACCAGCTCGCGTAGATCAATCTGCGGCGCGGTTACCTGCACGCTGGTCACAACCGCCGGCTCGATCGGCTCGCCCGAGGCCGGATCGACGATCAGCAGACCAGGCTTGGGATTCGTGATATTGACGGGAACTTCAAAGGTGCGCTGCTCGGTCGGATTTTGCGTGAACGAGACATAGGTCCAGAGTGCGAGCGAAAGCATCAGCGCCAGCAAGAATTGTAAGCCGGATGTGCGTAGCCGCCTCATGCAGTCTCCTCAAGCGTCACGTTCAGCAGCTCCGCCAGCAACTTGCGCAGGCGTGTCTCGCTCAGATGGCGCACCATCCGCCCATTCGTGGCGACCGAGATACTGCCGGTCTCCTCCGAAACCACCACCGCGATCGCGTCCGACTGCTCGCTCACGCCCAGCGCCGCACGATGCCGCGAGCCGTAGCGGGGCGTGCCGACGACGTTTTCGCTCAGCGGCAGTACAGCATTGGCGGCGACGATCCGGCCACCGCGGATGATCACGGCCAGATCGTGGAGCGGCGAGTTAACAAAAAAGATGTTGAGCAGCAGCGGCACGGAGACTCGCGCATCCAGAATCACGCCACGGTCGGCGTACTCTTGCAGCCCGGTGTTGCGCTCGATCACCATCAGCGCGCCGGTCTGCTGCTGCGAAAGCTGCGCCGCCGCCCGCACCAGGATCGTGATCGTCGTGGCGATGTCGCTGTGATTGGTGCCGAAGGGCCGGCGGGTGAAGGCCTCGCTGGTGCGTCCCAGCGTTTCCAGGGCGCGCCGCAGCTCGGGCTGAAAGAGCACCGGGATCGCCACAAACAGCGCCGGTCGAATCGCATTGCTGAGCAGCCACTCGACGGTCTGAAGCTGCAGCACCGAGCCGATCGCAAAGGTCGCGATCAGCAGAACAGTCACGCCACGCAGCAGCTGCACCGCACGTGTGCCGCGAATGATGCCCAGCAACCACCAGAAGATCAGCGCGACAATGATAATGTCGAGGCCGTTGCCTGGATATTGGAATGGATTAAGTCGACTCCAAAATTCGTCTAGATCAGGCATCTCTACCGCAGTGGCGAAAGCCGCCAGTTACTCGTCGATTGCTCGAACGCATTATAGCAAAGCCTTCAGCATGGCTGTTCGGCTGCGGCTGATGAGAACCTGAGAATATAAGGAGAACAAAGGAACCAAAAAACAAAAGAACAAAGGGTTTGGAGAAACCACCTTGTTCTTTGCTGAAAGATGATCAGGCCCTCACCCCCTGGCCTTTGGCCATCCCCCTCTCCCGCTGCCGCAGGCGAGGGGGAAAGTTCAGCCTTGATTTATTTTGTTCTCTTGTTCTCTTGTTCTTTTGTTTGGGTCTTGGTTCTAGGTTCTAGGTTCTTGGTTCTACTCCGCCGCCGCCTGGCTCTGCACCAGCATGCGCTCCGCCGCCGATTGCAGTGCCTCGACGCGCTCGTCGTTGGGACGCAGCCGCAGCAGGCGCTTGTACAACCGCACAGCCTGCTCGTACTCATGCTGGCGCATCAGCAGATCGCCCAGGCTTTCGTAGGCGTCCGCGTCGGCGGGATCGAGCGCGATGATCTGGTGGAAGCAGCTGATCGCCTCGGTGTAGTTCTTCTGGTCGGTGCAGATGCGCGCGATGCGGCGCTGCTCGGCAATGGCGGCGTCGCGGCGACCGGCCAGAATATGCAGGTTCACCAGCTGCTGGCGCGCGTCGATGTCCTCGGGCGCAAACGCGACGATCATATCGTAGAGATGATAGACCTGATCGAGCTTGCCGAGCATCCACTGGATCTCTGCGGCCTGCTGTAGTGATGCGACGGCCTCTTTGATCTGGCCCGCGCCGCGTTGCAGCGAGGCGACCTCGGTCAGCTCCTTGAGACCGCGATCCAGAATGCCGCGCCGAATTAGCATCTGGGCCAAACGCGAGCGGATCGGTAGGGCGCTGGGCGCGAGCTGGGCCGCCTGATCAAGCGCCTCGATCGCGCGATCGAGCTGCTGGCGGCTTTCCTGCACCGTGGCCAGCTGGCTATACTGATCCAGGGCGGCGTCCATGTTGCCCTGCTGCGCGTAGATGTCGGCCAGCTGATTGTAGGCGCTCGGCTCGGCGGGATCGAACTGCTGGCAGATCTTGAGCGCCTTGATCGCGGCGTCCCACTGCCCGACGTTGGTCAGCGCTTTGGCCAGCTTGCGCTGTAGCTCGCTCTCGGTGAGCGGACGCGCGAAAGGATGCATGCTGACGATGTGCAGCGGCTGCTCGACAAACAGTCGCTGGACCGTGTGCAGCTGATCGATTGCTTCCTGCGCCTGATCTTGCGCCAGGTAGCTCTCGGCCATCGCCTGATGCACCAGGATCGGCGAAAGCTGCGGTCGCTCTTCCATCACCAGCAGACTCAGCGCCTGCTCGAAGGAGAGCATCGCCGACGCGTGCTGATCCGCGATCTGCTGGATCAGGCCGAGCAGATAGTGCAGGATCGGCGTATCGACGATCAGCAGCGCCGAGCGGTACTCCGACTGAACGGCGGGATGATGCTGCGGCTCGGCGTTGAGCTTTTGAAGCAGCGCCGCGAATGAGTCCCACATCGCCTGCTCGTTCTGGCCGAGCACCGCCATCGTCAGGTTGAGCTGTGCCAGCGCGACGGGCGCGTTCGGATCGAGCTGCACGGCGCGGCGGAACTCGAACTGCGCGGCCTCCCAGCGTTCTAGCTTGAGCAGCGCCTGGCCGTACTCCTGATGCAGCGCTGCCGACGGCGGTGCCCAGCCCTGGATGCGGCGATATTCTTCGAGGGCGCGGCTGGTCTGGCCTTGCTTGAAGTAGGTGTTGGCGACGACCAGCGCCTGCTCCACGGCATCCTCGACGCGCCGGGCTTTGCGCAGCAGATCGACCAGTTGGCCACGCATGTTGGTGGTCTCAGGCAGCAGCTCGATCATCCGATAGTACACATCGATCGCCTCGACCTCCTGCCCACGCGCCGCGTAGGTGTCGATCAGCGCGCGATACTTGAGCGTGGCATCTTCGATCCGCCCCTCGCGCTCGTAGATCTCGCCCAGGCGCAGATGCACCGGCAGGTAGTTATTGTCGTGGCGAATGACCTCGTGACAGGCATCGACGGCTGCCCAGACCAGGCCCTGCTCGATGAAGCGACCGCTGGCCTCGATAAAGCGCACGATCGTTTCGTCGCAGCCGCTCGTATCGATCGGCGTGACCGGCGGGAAGATCTGCGTCTCGGGCATCGGCATGGCGTCAAGCGCCGCGAAAGGATCGGCGGGCTGCTCCTCGGCAGACGTGTCGCCGCGCAGGAAATCGGTGAACGACGGCAGCGCGCCCCAGGTTGTCTGGGCCGGCTCGCTCTTCTCGGGTGCCGTCTCAATGATGCGCTCGACCGGCAGCGAGCCCGTGCCGAGCGTGCGCAGCTTGGCGAACATGGCGCGCTCGGTAAACTCTTTGGCGCGTCCGTGGTATTCGTCGGCCAGCTCTTTGCCCCAGCGCTTGCTTTGCAAGAAGCCTGCGAGCGTGCCGTACAGCGACGCGGCCCGCGAAAGCTCGCCCAGCTCGGCGTAGCACTCGGCGGCGGCCTGGTACATCGCGATCAGATCGTCGGCCTCGGTGCGGCCAATCGATTCCAGATCGACCAGGCGAATCGTGGTCTCGTACTCTTCAGCGGCCTGCTGGATCTCACCGAGCGCTTTGAGTGAGTCGCCGAGCGAGTAGTGGGCCGAGAGCGCGTACTCGTCGTTGCCGGTGACTTTGCGCAGAAGGTTGATCGCGGAGCTGTGGTCGCCGCGCTCCTGGTAGATCATGCCCAGACTGTAGAAAAGATCGGGATTTTCGACACCCTGCTGTAGCGCGCGCTCATAGGATCGCAGCGCGCCGGTCAGGTTGCCGGCTTCGCGCTGTTGGGCCGCCTGCGCCAGCAATTGATCGGTCGCCAGGCGTGGGTCGTGGAGGCCACCGGTGCCGCTGCGAAAGGTCTCGACCGGCGGCTGGTAGCTGGGCTCGGGCGCGGCTGGCTGTGACTGCTGTGCGTGCTGCATGAGTTCGGCACGCAGCGCCTGCGCGGCGCGGCTGGCAGAGTCCAGGCTGAGCGCCTCGTCGACGGCTTCGATCGCGCCCTCGACATCGCCCGCCGCGTGGCGAATCCGCCCGATCTCGACGCACTGCTCGGCAGCGCGGCGCATGTCGCCCGCGTCAACCAGCACTTCGGCCAGCCGAATCCGCAGATCGGGATCTTGCGGAGCGAGCCGGATCGCCTCCTCAAAGGCCTCTAGCGCGTCCGGAATCATGCGCTGCTCTAGCGCTTGATCTCCCAAGTGCGTGAGAATGCCGACGGCCTGCGTAAAATCCTGATTGCCTTCGTAGGCGCGGGCCAGATACGCTAGCGTGTAGGGATCGTCGCCGCGGCGCTTGCGCAATTCTTCGAGCAATTGGATCGCCTGGGGATATTTTTCGTTGTGATAGAGGGCAACAGCCAGGCTGCTGCGCGCATCCAAATCATTCGGTATTTCCTGAACAGCACGCAGCATCTCCTTGAGAGCTGTGCTCCAGTCTTCGCGCTGGGCCGCAGCGCGCCCCTGCTCCATGGCTCGCTCAAAAATTGCGCGGTTGCCAGCCATACAGAATCCTCCGAAAGCCACACTAGCGGGATACCAAAACACGCCGAACACGTGCGGGAAGGTTGAAAATCTCTCAAAGTGTAGAGCATGTAGGACAGGTGTGTAGTGGGCAACCGGTCATGCCGTGGCGCGCAATCATGGCTATGGATGACTATGACGGTGTGTAGGAAAAAGAGAGAACCTAGAACCCAGAACCTAGAACCTAGAGGAGGGAGAACAAACGAACAAGCGAACAAGGGAACAAAGCAGGACCAAAAACCGGGAGCGAAGAGCAAAGTACCGAAAAAGCCCCTCGCCTGCCGCAACCGACGCCGAAGCCGGCGAAGGTTCGGGCAAGGGGGACGAAGGGGGTGAGGGCCAAACTCCAAGAACGAGAACCTAGAACCAAAGCTAAAAGCTCATGTTCTAGGTTCTAAGTTCTAAGTTCTAGGTTCTTCCGTGCTACTTCCCCAGCAGCCAGAGGATCAGCGCCTTCTGCACATGCAGGCGGTTCTCGGCCTCGTCGATCACGGCGGACTGCGGCCCGTCGATGACCTCGGCGGCCACTTCCTCGCCGCGATGCGCCGGCAGGCAGTGCATGAAGATCGTTGCGGGCTTGCCGGAGAGCGCCATCAGTTCGGGCGTGACCTGATAGGACGCGAAGACGCTTTTGCGCGCTTCGGCCTCGCTCTCCTGGCCCATCGAGGCCCACACGTCGGTGTAGATCACGTCGGCGTCCTGCACCGCCGCCTGCGCTTCCCAGGTCACGCTCACGGTTGCGCCGGACTGCGCCGCCAGCTCCTGCGCGCGCTCAATGATCGCGCTCTGTGGCTCGTAGCCCTCGGGCGTGGCGACCACCACGTTAACACCCAGCAGCGCGCCCATCAGCATCAGCGAGTGCGCCACGTTGTTGCCGTCGCCGATATAGACTAGCTTCAGGCCGCGCAGTTCGCCAAAGCGCTCCTGGATCGTCAGGAAGTCGGCAAGCGCCTGGCAGGGATGCTCAAGATCCGACAGGCCGTTGATCACCGGGATGCTGCTGTTTTCGGCAAGCTCGGTCACAGTGGTATGCGCAAACGAGCGCGTCATAATGATCTCGACCCAGCGGCTGAGATTGCGGGCGATATCGGCGGCGGGCTCGCGCTTGCCGATCTGGATGTCGTTGGGGCCGAGGTAGATGCTGTGACCGCCGAGCTGCGTCATGCCCGCCTCAAAGGTGACGCGTGTCCGCAGCGAGGGCTTCTCGTAGATCGTCGCGAGCGTTACGCCGCGCAGCCGCTTGGAGATTTTTTGCTTGCTGTTCCACTTGGCTTTGAGCTTGGCGGCCTGCTTCAGAATGTGCAGCGTTTCTTCGCGTGATAGATCTAAAACTGAGGTGTAATGACGCGGTGCCATCCGCCGATCCTCCTTCTCGCATCGCTGGGATGCCGCTGGTAATAATCATGCCCCAGGACGACATAATCGACGCGCTGGAGCATACATTGCTGATCTCGATTGTTCCGGCTGTTTCAACGCACCGTCACAGGCTTG
>JAFAYS010001004.1 GCA_019240175.1 Chloroflexota bacterium
GGAGCTTAGGTTGTTAGCTCCGGGATTGTTCGGCCTGATCCATCTGCTCGACATCGACGGTCCAGACCAGCGCTACATGCTCAATCACCAGCAGGAGCGCGGCGGCGCTTACAGTCGCCTGGGCGGCAGGCCCTTGCCCGAAAAGCCAGATCGCCAGCGGGATCAGGATCACCAGCGCGCCAACCAGCGCCACAATCGGCCATGAGATGCGCCGCTCACGCTTGCCGGTTGTGGTGAAGCGTGGCTGAGCCAATCGATTGGCGACATTTGCTGTTGCCGGTGTTTCCACCGCTGCCGGCTCGGTGATGGGAGCGGTGGCTGCGGTCGGCTGTATGGTAGGGCTGCCGGTTTGTTGTTCCAGCGCGCGCAGACCGGCGGCGGCGTGTTGATTGCCTGGATCGAGTGCGAGCGCCTGCTGCAGGCAGACGCGCTTCTGAATCGGATCGTCTTGGGCGGCGGCGAGCCAGAGCCAGCCCTCTGGTCGTAGCGGCTCGGCTTGAGTCAGCTCATGGAGCAGCGCGCGGCCTGTTTCGCGGTCGCCGGCGCGTAATGCTTGAATAGCTCGTTCGAGCGAAAGATCGGTGGACATACGACGCTCCCAACACTACCTGAAGCGGGAAGCTAGCGCGAACGCTACGCTCTGGAGACAGCCTCGATCAGCATCGATCGTTACGGCCTGCTCACTGTACAGCACGACCAAAGCGCGCGCACGCTGCGGAAGTCCACCTTTCCGCTACGCGTTGTACCGGCGCTGGATAGGACAATACGGTAATCGGTAGTAGAAACTTGCGAACTGATCCAATCAGTGAAAGTTTAGGAGGGAACTTCGTGATCGTAGGCGGTCATCATGGCGTGCAGCCAGCAGCGCACGTCACGCAGCAGCAACACCAGACGCTGTCGCGCCGCCTGCGGCCAACCTGGGCAGAGCAGGTTCGCGTCTTCCAGGGTTGCATCCAAAAGCTGGATCAGGATCGTGGCGTGGGTGCGTGGGTGGAGCCACAGCACGCCGCCGTTCTCGACGTCTGAGAGGTAGCTCGGCTCCCATACGCCGGGCCAGGGCATATCGCCAAGCTGGCTTACGATCGCTTCGGCAACATCGGGATAGATCGGCAGGTCGCGCATACGTCCGGCACGATCATTGGCCTTGAGCCAGGCGATCATGACGCGCAGCGCGGCTAGCTCTTGACTGCTCAGGTAAAGCTCGTAAGAATTGGCCTGCTCTTCGTAGCTGAGAACGTGGAGGCCAGGCTGAGGATCATCGGCTAAGCATTCAAGTTCCGCGCGCAGAACGTCCCAGGCATGACGCTGCTGGTCAAGCGTGGTCAGCGGGAGACCGCTCAAGGTTTCCCAGGCAAGCCGCGCTTTGTCTGAAAGTTCGCTATAGGCAACTTGGTGTTCCATATCCAACCTCGTATCACAAGCGAAAGGTGTCGCCATAGGAGCTGGAATGTGCGATGCTTATAATACTATGAATGCGAATTGCTTGGATTCGTCACTGTCCGCAAAGCCTATCTCCACGGGTGTCAAATCCTTCCTTAATCTATTACGATGTTATGGTATGCTTTGCATTGCACATTATGCGCCACAGTTAAGTACCATCCGAAAGTTTGCTATGCAATTGTCCTTACGCTTCCGAACCCTCCCGAGTTTCATCTATTTTGCGCTCACGATATGGCTGCTGAGCAGCTGCGGATCGTCGGCTGCTCCCGCGCCTGAGGCCACGATCGCGACGGGCGCGCTGCCCAATGATTGGCAGCAGATCGATCTGCCGCCGGTCTCGCTGGCGCTGCCTGCCGAGTGGGCAATCACCGACGCCAGCATGATCGATCCCACAAGCGCCGTCACGGAGATGGCCAGCCAAAATCCTCAGCTACAAACGGTACTGGAACAAGGCCATGCCGCGCTGGTGTCGGGCCAGATCCAGATGATCGCCTATGATCTTGAGCCTGAGCGGCTGAGTGAAACCGGCTTTCCGACGAACGTTCGGCTAGGACGACAAACCTTTCCGGAATCGCCGGCACTGGACAAGGTTTCCGACGTCAACGAGCAGGATCTGCGCAACACCACCGGCTTTAGCGAGGTCCAGCGCGCGCCGGTCGCGATCGGTAACCTGGATGCGACGCGCTTGACGTCCAAGCTGGAGATTAAGGACGCGATCGGTAATCCGCTGGTGTTGGCCTTTGAGCAGTATCTGCTGGTCAAGGGCAACGAAGTGTTTGTGCTGACCTTTACCGCACCTGCCGAAGTCCAGCCAAACTACCGAACGGTCTTCGATCAGATCCTTGGAACATTGCGTATTGATTGATATATTTTAGTACAGATGTTCTATTTGTGCAAACGTCTTTGCGAGCATTTTGATGAAATTTTGATGACAGACTGAGCCGATCACGTGCTTGAAACTCGGCATAAACCAAACCAGAACGCGGGATGCCATTGCTTGGCATCCCGCGTTCTGGTTATTGTTGAGAACCGTGCTAGATGATGAACTTGCCTTCTTTGTAGCATAGCTCGCCGTCGGCATACACTTCGCCCTGGCGCAGATCGCAGACCATATCCCAGTGCAGGCCGGACTCGTTTTTCGCGCCGGTTTCGGGATAGGACGCGCCGAGCGCCATGTGCATCGTGCCGCCGATCTTCTCGTCGAAGAGCGTATTTTTGGTAAAGCGATCGATGCCGTAGTTCAGGCCGAAGGCGGCTTCGCCCAGAATGCGCGCGCCGGGGTCCATGTTCAGCATCGCGTCAAGAAAATCCTGGCCGCGCTCGGCGGTCGCCTTGACGACTTTGCCGTCTTTGAAGGTCAGGCGCACATCTTCGGCCTCGCGGCTGTTATACACCGAAGGATAGGTGAAGCGCACGTCGCCATTCACCGAGTCTTCGATCGGGCCGGTGAAGACCTCGCCATCGGGAAAGTTTTCTTTGCCGTCACAGTTGATCCAGGAGCGGCCATCGCAGCGATACTCGATGTCGGTGTCAGGCGCGACAATGCGAATATGCCGGCACTTATTGAGAAAATCGACGATCCGCTGCTGCTCGTCGTGGACTTTGCGCCAGGCCGCGATCGGATCCGGCTGATCCAGCAGCCCGGCATTGAAAACAAAATCCGAGTAGTCGCGCAGTGACATGTTGGCGTCTTGCGCATGCGACTCGCTTGGAAAGAGCGTGCCGCTCCAGCGCAGCTTGCCCTCGCCATAGCGCTGCATGAGGGCGCGAGTTGCGGGCGAAAGCGTCTTTTTGCGCAGTGCCAGGCGCTCAGGATCGATCCTGCTGAACTGCTTGGTGTTGGCCTCGCTCCAGATCGACAGCAGCGCGTCGGTCTCTTCGACTTCAGGCATGAGACTGGGCGGCATAAGCTGAAGCTGCTCGATCGAGCCTTCTTTGAGCAGCAGCTCTTCAAAATTGGGATCGGTGATGCGGTAGTTAACCTGCGCCCCTAAGCGTACTGCCTCCGCGTACACTTCGTACAACAGCGGCAGCGAGTTAACCGGCCCGCGCAGCGCGAGTCGATCGCCGGATTTGATGGCCAACGAATAGTGAACTAAGACCTGTGCTAGCTTTTGAACACGCGGATCTGGCATACTTCATTCCTTTGTAGGTACACGCGCACTAAGCGCTCGTGCAGGGCGCGACGGATTGACATATGCATAAGACAGCAATACAATCAGCCCTCGCCATGCTCGCTGTGCGTCATCGACGTGTGGCCTGGCTGGATGCTAAGCAGGTAGTGACTTCATCATACCCCAATCTGTGGCAAGTGATGAAGTGGTTATACTCGTGGGAGATCTATGCGTGGTCCTCGTTTCGACCGAATTGTGCCGCTGGTGACGCTGGTGCTGGTCGGTCTCGGCGTTGTTTTTCTGCTTGAACTGAATACCCAGTTTCTGGTTGTTAATTTAGGCGAAAATCTGCCGACTTTTTCGGTCGCCTGGCCGCTGATCGGCGTGCTGGCGCTGGTGACCGGCATTGGCGTGGAGCTGATCGCCCGCACCTATTCCAAGCTCTACGCTTCGGGATG
>JAFAYS010001039.1 GCA_019240175.1 Chloroflexota bacterium
GAGATGGCGCGCACATCGGGATGATTGTTCTTGGCAATGCGCTTGCAGGCCCGGCAGGTCAAACATGGATCAGGCCCGCCGGTCTCGCAGACCAGCGTCTGCGCCAGGTGCAGCGCCAGCAGCGACTTGCCGATGCTCTCGGGCCCGGCGAAAAGATACGCGTGCGCGCCGCGCTCATTACGCAGCGAGCGCCGCAAATATTGCACCGCCCACTCGTGGCCGACGATGCCCCAGTTGGTATCTTGCACGATCATCGCCTGTATTATACGAGAAATTTCGGCGCGGGCGGATCGCGGCCTGAAACCTGCCAGCTGGCGATCGAGATCCACAGCGATACCCGGCTTCGTACAATCATCAAGATTGCGCAGAAGGAGAGTTTGATGAAATTCCGCATCCTGACGTTATGTTTAGCGCTCCTGCTCGTCGGCTGCTCGATAGGATCGTCGACGCCCAGCGAGCTAGCCGAGGCCAGTACCGCGCCGACCACAGTGCCGCTGGCCTCAGCCGCCGCGACAACACCAGCCGTGTCTGCCGGCCCGACCCAAACGGCAGAGCAAAGCGCCGCGCCAAGCGAAGCGGCTACCGCACCTGCCAGCACAACCGCAGAGACAGCCGCGACGACAACTGCCGCGACGAGCGAGGCATCCGCCGCGCCTGCCGCCGCGACCCAGGTGATCGCGCCACCACAGCAGGTTGCGCTGCCGCCCGGCTTTACGATCTCGGTCTACGCGCAAGATCTGGGCACGCCGCGCTTCTTGGCTTACAGCCCCGAGGGCGTGCTGCACGTCACCGACTCGCGCGGTGGGCGTGTGCTGGCGCTGCCCGACGCCAACGGCGACGGCGTGGCCGACGAGACTCAGGTCGTGATCAGCGATCTGCGCCAGCCGCACGGAATCACCTTTCACGAAGGCGCGCTCTACGTCGGCGAGACCGACAAGATCGTCAAGTTTGAGCGCGCGGGCGATGGCTGGGGCGAGAAGCAGGTGCTGGTCTCGGATATTCCAACCGGCGGTCACGGCACGCGCACGGTGGTCTTTGGCACTGACGGCAAAATGTATGTATCGATCGGCTCGTCGTGCAACGTCTGCGAGGAAGACTCGCCGCTGCGCGCCGCCGTGTGGCAGTACAACGCCGATGGATCAGGCGGCAAGCTCTACACCAAAGGGCTGCGCAACGCCGTGGGCCTGGCGCTGCGGCCCGGCAGCGATGAGATCTGGGCCAGCAACAATGGTCGCGACATGCTCGGCGACGATCTGCCGCCCGAGACGGTCAACGTGCTGGCGGACGGCGCGGACTTTGGCTGGCCACGCTGCCACGCAGGCCGCCTCGTCGATCCCGATTACGGGGGCCAGAGCGGCTGCGAAGGCGTGAAAGCGCCGGCTGTCGAGATGCAGGCGCACTCCGCGCCGCTTGGGCTGCGCTTCTACGACGGCCAGATGTTCCCCGCCGAGTATCAGGGCAATCTCTTTGTCGCGTTCCACGGCTCCTGGAATCGCAGCGATCCGACCGGCTACAAGCTTGTGCGCGTGCCCGTGGACGAGTCAGGACAGGCGGGCGCGGTGCAAGATTTCGCGACTGGCTGGCTACAAGCGGACGGCGACAGCTGGGGCCGGCCCGTGGATGTGATCGTCGCGGCGGATGGCTCGCTGATGGTAAGCGATGACTCGGGTGGCCGCGTGTATCGTATTTTCTATCAGGGTTAAGTCCAAAAACAAAAACAGGGCGTGATTCATCACGCCCCTACGGTATATGAATCCTTGATCCGAATCACGATTCACGTTCTTGGTATTATCAATTAGTTGATTCGAAGCGGGATCAATTCTCGAATATAACTTGTAAGGGCGTGGTGAATCACGCCCTTACGCATACAATCATCAAATCCCGAGACGTGGATCAGATCTTTTCGATGGTGACCAACGCGCCGGATCGAACATACCATACTGCACGCCAAGCTCCAGCGCCTGCTGCACCTGCACCACGCGCGGACCATGGCTATCGAACTGCACGTCGATCAACATGCCGTTACGCACGCTCAGCTCACGCTCGCCGTCCAGCGCCAGCACACACGGCGTCTGCTCGATGCGCACAGTCTCGCCGTCTTCCAGCCAGCGCTGCGACCGCACGCCAAGCTCCTCGATCACACCCGGCGCGACCGGCGCGACCACCCGCCGCTCGCCTGCGCCAAGCGTCACCGTCAGGGCGACATCCGGCGAGGGCGGCTGGAGCCCAAGATAGCCCGCGATCGCCGAAAGCCCGATCGTGCCAGGCCCGTAGCGCACGCTGACCAGCTGGCGCACACGCTCCATCTGCCACACAGCCCGCGCGCCGACCATGCCCTCGAAGCTGACCACATCGATCAGCGCCAGGTCGATCGGCGTGCTTTCGCGCAAGATCCGCAAACAGGGCGCGCGCGTGATCGCCGTGGAGGCTATGCCACGCGCTACGATCGCCGCCGCCAGACCCGCCAGCGTACCCTCAACAAACTGCGGAAACGCATTGTTGGTGCCGGTCGAGATCGGCAGCAGCGGCACCTCGCCCGCGCCCTTCGCCGCCGCGCGGCAGGTTCCGTCGCCGCCCAGCACCACGATACAATCGGCACCGCGCTCACGCAGCGCCTCGGCGGCCCGCGTCGTATCGTCGGGCGAATCGGTGATCGGCAGATCGAGCGCCCTGGCGTCCAGCCCAAGCTGTAGACCATCGGCAGCCCGACCGACCAGATCGGCGGCGTCCGGCATCCAGCGAATCGAGTCGACGCCTAGCGCCGCGATCCCAATCAGGATACGCCGTACGATATTGATCTTCTCATGGTCCGGCACGGTCATGCCACGGGCGACGATCCGCCGAATATCTTTACCGGAGGCCGGATTTGCAATAATGCCAACCAGACTCATAGCGTTTACTAAAAGCCCTCGTCGATCTGCTGCTCAAGCGTCTGGCGCATCGCATCCGGCACGCGCATATACAGCCCGGTTGCCTCGGCGACAACCGTGCCGTCGCGCAGCTGGGCAAAGCCCTGCAGCTCCAACGCCCGCCCGCGCTCGCGCACCAGCGTTCCGACCACACGCAGCGGCTGACCGATCGGTGCCGGCTCGCGATAGCGAATCTCGACACGCCCGCTCATCGTCCACGCGCCGATGGTAAAGCCCACCCGACCGATCGTCTCGTCCAGCACTGTGAAGAGGATGCCACCGTGGACATAGCCTGGCCAGCCCTGATGCTCAGGCTCCGGCGTAAACTCCGTCTCAACGCGCCCGTCGATCTCGTGGAAATCCAGCTTTAGCCCATGTGGATTTTGTTTGCCACACACGAAGCAAGCGTTCGAATCTTGTTGTTGCATTCAATAATTCCTTAAAAGGCCCTCACCCTACGGGCAAACAAAGGAACCGGGTGCCCCATGGGCGAACAAGGGAACAAACACTGGTTCTTTGTTCTTTGTTCTTTTGTTCGCTTGTTCCTAGGTTCTGGGTTCTAGGTTCTAGGTTCTGCGTTACTGCTCGTCCAGCCGCCCTTGAATATCGGCCTCGATCGCTAGCTCGGCGGGCGACATGCGATACTCCTGGTGCTTGCGGAAGACCAGCGCGGCGTTCTGGCCGCCAAAGCCAAAGGAGTTCGACAGCGCGATCTGGAGATCGGCTTTGCGCGCGACATTCGGCACATAGTCGAGATCGCACTCAGGATCGGGCTCCTCGTAGTTGATCGTCGGCGGGATCAGGCCATGCTTGAGCGCCAGGATCGTCGCCGCAGCTTCCAGCGCGCCAGCCGCACCCGTGAGATGGCCGGTCATCGATTTGGTTGAGGAGATCGCGACTGTCGAGGCGTACTCGCCGAAGAGCGACTTGATCGCGCGGGTCTCGGAAACATCGCCGGCTGGGGTCGAGGTTGCGTGCGCATTGATATAATCGATCTGCTGCGGCCCAAGCTTGGCCCGTCGCAGCGCGTGTCGCATCGCGCGCACCGCGCCATCGCCGACGGGATCGGGCGCGGTCACGTGGTAGGCATCGCTGCTCACGCCATAGCCGATCAGCTCGGCATAGATGCGCGCGCCGCGCGCCTTGGCATGAGCCAGCGTTTCCAGCACCAGCACGGCAGCGCCCTCGGCGGGAACGAAGCCGTCACGCGTTGCATCGAACGGACGCGAGGCGCGCGCAGGATCGCCATTGTGCGTAGAGAGCGCCCGCAGCGCGCAGAACGAGGCCAGCGTCAGCTCGGTAATCGGCGCTTCCGCTCCGCCCGCCAGGATCACCTCGGCATCGCCGCGCATCAGCACCTCAGCCGCCTCGCCGATCGCCTGCGC
>JAFAYS010000067.1 GCA_019240175.1 Chloroflexota bacterium
TCAAGTTTTGAACGAGTAATATTTTCATATTATTCAGCCACCGGCGCTTCAAAATCCAGCAAATCTCTGGCGTCGTCGTCCGATAGCTCTTCAAGCTCCATCAGCATTTGCGCGAGCAGATCGTCGCCGGCCTGCGCGCCCTGCTGCTGCACGATCGCCAGCGCAACATCGGCGATCGTCGGTGTTTCCAGCAGCTGCCGCAGCGAAAGCTCGACCTGCAAGCGCTCGCGAATCCGGGAAACGATCTGTGTGGCCAGCAGCGAGTGGCCGCCCAGCTCGAAGAAGTTGTCGTGAATGCCGATCTGCTCGATGCCCAGCAGCAGCTGCCAGATCTCGGCGACCGTCTGCTCGATCTCGTTGCGCGGCGCGACATACGCCGTGCGCAGCAGCGGTCGTGGATGTGACGGCGTGCTGATCTGCCCGGCTTCGAGCGCCGCCAGATAGGTCGCGGCGTTCAGCGTGCGGTTTTGCTCGATCACTGCCGAGAGATCCTGCGGCGAAACGATCACCTGCGGCGTGTCCAGATCCAAGATGCGCCCGAACAGCTCAGCGCCCTCGGCGGCCACGATGCCCTGCTTAAGCTGCTCGTTGCGCCAGGCCAGCAGCTCCGCCGGGATCGCGGCGTTGGCGGCCTGCCCGACATCTTGCCACGCGGGCCAGTTGATCGCGGTGATTGGCGTGTCGCTGTGGGCTGCGTGGTGACGGGCCCAGGCGTCGAGAAACGCGTTGGCCGCGCAGTGATCGATCTGCCCAAATGCGCCGACGACCGCGCTGATCGACGAGCAGAGCACGATGAAATCCAGCGGCTGATCGCGCAGTAGCTTGAACAGCACCTGCGTGCCTTGAACTTTCGGAGCCAGCACGCCAGCGGCGCTTGCCGCCGTCTTGGTCTGGATCATCCCGCCAGCCGGCACGCCCGCCGCGTGGATCACGCCGTGGATCGTGCCGAAGCGCTCGATCGTCTGATCCAGCACCGGCTGCATCTGGCGCGGGTCGGCTACGTCGGCGCTAGCGATCAAAACCTCAGCGCCCAGCTCTTCCAGCGCCTGCACCTGCTCGATCCTGCGTCGCGTGGCGTCGTGCTCGTCGGCGGTGGCGATCAGCTCGGGCCAGGCGGCGCGCGGCGGAAAATCCGAGCGGCCAACCAGCACGAGCTTGGCTCGAACGGTGCGCGCCAGGTATTCGGCCAGCACCAACCCGATCGCGCCGAGGCCGCCGGTGATCAGATATACGCCGTTCTCCCGCAGCCGCGTGGGCGCTGTGCTGCTCGGCTCGATCGGCAGCGGCGCGAAGTCCTGGGTCCAGCGCTGATTGCCGCGATAAGCGACCAATGTGTCGGCTGGCGGCGCGAGCAGCTCGGCGACCAGCTGATCGAACAGCTGCCGCTTGTGACGCTCTGTCGTCGGCAGCACCAGATCCACGCTGCGACAGCTGATCTGGCTGTACTCCTGGGGAATGACTTTGACCGGCCCGAGCACGGTTGCCTGCTCGGGCTGCTTGCCGTCGCCGCCAACGATCTCGTGGGCGCTGTCCGTCAGCACGCTAAGCTCGATCGGCGTGTTCTGCGCGTGCTTGCCGAGCGCCTGCGCCAGGAACAGCAGGCTGTAAAAGCCTAGCCCTGGCCGATCCAGGTTTTCTACGTCGTCGGGCGTGACGCTCCAGGCATGCACGATCTTGCTGATCGGCTGGTCGCCCAGCGCCTGGATTAAGGCCTCGTACTGGTCGGGCTCGCGCGGGTTCAGGCTGTAGCTGCGATCGCCGAGTTGCGCAAAGCTCCGGCCCGCGCGCGCCGTAACCACATAGTGCCCGGCTTGCTCCAAGCGCTCGCTCAGACCGGCGCTCAGCGAATCAGCGTGGGCAAAGATCAGCCAGGTTGCGGGCTCGGCGTCGATCTTGGGCGTGGGCAGCGGTGTTTGCTTCCAGATCGGCAGGTAGCCCCAGTCGGCCAGCTGCGGCTTTTTGTCCAGCGACGGCTGTGCGTTCGTAGTCGCAGCGATCGGCTGCGGATCGATCCAGTAGCGCTGCGGCTCGAACGGGTAGGTCGGCAGTGGCAGCCGTTGTCGCCGCTGGTCGCGATAGAACGCGGGCCAGTCGATCGGCACGCCAGCCAGGATTAGCTGGCCGAGCGTGTTGAGCAGGAAGGCCAGATCCGGCTGTTGCTCGCTTGGTCGGCGCAGCGACGAGACGATCACGCGGCCCGTGAGATCGTGGCCTGACTGGCGGACCAGCGCGCTCAGCGTGTGGCCCGGCCCAACTTCCAGCAGGATCTCGCTTGATTGCGGGTTTT
>JAFAYS010000089.1 GCA_019240175.1 Chloroflexota bacterium
GCGCCGGCCTCGGCCAGCTTCGCACGGGCCGCCTCGGCCTCTTCCTTCGACACGCCTTCCTTGACCGGCTTCGGCGCGCCGTCGACGAGATCCTTGGCCTCCTTCAGGCCCAGGCTGGTCAGCTCGCGGACCGCCTTGATCACGTTGATCTTGTTCGCGCCCGCCGCCGTCAGAATGACGTCGAACTCGTCCTTCTCGACCGCTGCCGGAGCCGCTGCCGCACCGTCGCCGCTAGGAGCCGCCGCGCCCATCATCACAGGAGCGGCTGCGCTCACACCGAACGCCTCTTCCATCGCCTTCGACAGCTCCGCCGCCTCAAGCAGCGTCAAGCCCTGGATCTGCTCCAGAATATTCTGAACTTTCTCGGAAGCCATTGTTTCCTCCAAATACATTAAGTACGAACGATAAAAATCAAACTATCAATCAGCCAGCGTCAGCGTCTGCTGAGCGCCGGACATTGACTCTGCTTAGCTTGCAGCGCCGCCGGTGGTAGCCTTGCCCTCACCAACCTGCGCCAGGATCGAGGCGATGTTGCGCATCACGCCGTTGAGCGCGCCGACGATCCGGCTGGCCGGAGCGTTTACGCCGCCCATGATCTTGGCGATGCTCTGCTCACGGCTTGGCGTGCTGGCCACGCGCTCCAGATCTTCACCACCCAGCCGGGTTGTGCCGATCAGGCCACCGCGCACGGTCATCGACTTCTTCGCGCCCTTGAGATAATCGTTGAGCGCCTTGGCCGTCGCGACCGGATCGCCATAGGCGAGCGTCAGCGCCACGGGGCCGCCCAGGAACTCGTCCAGGCCGGTGATCCCGATCTCGTTGGCGGCGATCTTGGTCAGCGTGTTCTTGGTGACCAGAATCTCGGCGTCGGTCTTGCGCACCGCGTTGCGCAGCTCGGCCATCTCGGCCACCGTCAGACCACGATATTCGCCGATCAAGGTAAGCTGCGAACGACCCAGCTTTTCCTTCAGATCTTCGACAGAAGCAATGTTCTGTTTGTTCGGCATATATTCACCCCCTTTATACGCAAAGTGGCCTCGCATGTCCTAGACAGCGAGACCACAACACACGCAGCCACATAAAAGGGCGATCAATGCGTCAGAGTGCCTCGGCGGGTGGCTTGCGCCATTAAGCTCCGTGGAGCGCCGGCTGTCTAGGGCTATGCACTTGTACTGGTGCGGTATTGTACCACACACCAGCGAATTTGCCAGTTTATTCTTCGACGACGCTGAGGTTCTGGGCCTCGGTGATGTCCACGGCAATGCCAGGGCCCATCGTGCTGGTCAGCGTGATGCTCTTGATGTACACGCCCTTCGCGCCGCTCGGCTTGGCGGCCTTGACCGCGCCCATCAGCGCCGCGAAGTTATCGCGGATCTGGTCTGCGCTGAACGAGGTCTTGCCGATCGCGACGTGCAGCAGGCCAGTCTTGTCGTTGCGGAACTCGACGCGGCCCTTGCGCAGCTCGCCGATCGCCCGGCCAATGTCGCCAGGCTGCACCACCGTGCCGCTCTTGGGGTTGGGCATCAAGCCACGGCGGCCCAGGATACGGCCAAGCTTGCCGACCTTGCCCATCATGTCGGGCGTGGCGATCGCGACGTCGAAGTCGAGGAAGTCTTCCTTCTCGATCCGCGTGATCAGATCGTCGGCACCCACAATGTCAGCGCCAGCCTGCTCGGCGTTGCGCGCGGCGTCGCCCTGAGCGAAGACCGCGACGCGAACCTGCTTGCCCGTGCCGTGCGGCAGCGAGACCGTGGTGCGGATCTGCTGGTCGGCGTGGCGCGGGTCGATGCCGAGGCGCAGATGCGCTTCGACGGTCGCATCGAAGCTAGTGAAGGTCGTGTCCTTGACTAGCTGAGCCGCCTCGTCGGGCAGGTACGTGCGATCTTTCTCGACTTTTGCCGCCGCCGCCAAATATTTCTTACCGTGCTTCTGAGCCATGAGATTCTCCTGTGGTTTTGACGAGCCGGGGCTCTCCCACCATAAACATAATCATGCTGCGCGAAGTGCCGGTGACCCGAACTCAGCGCAGCCGACGTAGTGTACCAGATTTTGCCGGATCTACAAGCCCGACGTGCTGTCGTGCCTGCGGTGAGCTACTCGGTGATCGAGATGCCCATCGAGCGCGCAGTGCCGGCGATGATCTTCTCGGCACCTTCGACGTCGACAGCATTCAGGTCGGCCATCTTGGTCTCGGCGATCTGGCGCAGCTGCGACTTGCTGATCGAGCCGGCGACCGTACGGCTGGGCGTGCCGGTGCCTTTGTCGATCTTGGCCGCCTTGCGCAGCAGGTCCGCTGCCGGTGGCGTGCGCGTGATGAAAGTGAAGGAGCGATCCGAGAACACCGTGATCTCGACCGGAATAATCATACCGGCCTGCGACGAGGTGCGCTCGTTGTACTCTTTACAAAAACCCATGATGTTGATGCCGGTCGCACCAAGCGCCGGGCCGACTGGCGGGGCAGGATTTGCCTTGCCAGCGGGCAGCTGGAGCCGGACAACGGCGGTGACTTTCTTAGCCACGGAAACCTCCGATAAAAAGCATTAGCAATATGACAAGCACCAAAAGCGTCCAGGCGTTATCCTGCTCGGAAGCGCCCGCACCGCTTAAGTTTGGCGTTTCTTTCTAATCAACCAGTCGCATGACCTGAAGAAAATCAAGCTCGACCGGCATGTCGCGACCAAAGAACGACACCATCACCCGCACACGACCCTTTTCCTGATCGATGGCATCTACGGTGCCTTCGAAATCGGTGAACGGGCCATCGGTGATCTTGACGGCCTGACCGACCTGGTAGTTGACCCGAACCTTGGGCGCTTCCTCTTCCATCTGTTTGAGGATCGCCTTGACCTCGGCGTCTTCCAGCGGTGTTGGCCGCGTGCCCAGCCCGACAAAACCTGTTACGCCGGGCGTGTTGCGCACAACATACCACGAGTCGTCGGTCAGCTTCATCTGCACCAGAACATAGCCCGGAAACACTTTTTTGTTGACCGTTCGACGCTGACCGTTCTTAATCTCGATCTCTTCTTCGGTCGGCACGACAACGCGAAAAATCTGGTCGCTCATCTCCATCGATTCGATGCGATGCTCCAGATTCTGCTTGACCTTGTTTTCGTAGCCCGAGTACGTGTGGATCACGTACCAGCGGACTTCTTCGCCGCCCGATGGCGTTACTCGCGCTGTTTCATCCCGTTCGGCCACTGTAACCTCCCTTATTTCGTCAGCGATTACCCAAGGCTGATGAGGAAGGTATAGAGCGAGTTCAGGAGGAAGTCTAATAGACCTAGCACAGCACCCATCACCAGCGAGATGGCGATCACGACGTAGGTCAGCCGCAGGGCCTCCTCACGAGTTGGCCATACGACTTTACGCAGCTCACCGCGCGTTTCTTGGAACCAGCGCTGGATGCCGCCTTCCTGCTTGCTATCTTTGACCACAGCCACTGCGCGCTCCTTTTACAGACCTTCTTGGTCTTGCATCACGGCAAGACATTTGCCTCGCCGATCGATTCGCCTGCCGCGAGCTACTTCGTCTCGCGGTGCGGTCGGTGAACGCGGCAGCGCGGGCAGTACTTCTGGAGCTCCAGACGGCCCTGGTCGTTCTTGCGATTTTTCTCTGACGTATAGTTGCGCTCGCGGCACTCCACACACGCCAGAGTGATGACGATGCGGTTACCCTTCTTGGAAGCCATGTTCCTGTCCTCGAAAGTAGTTAAGGGGTGAGGGATGCGTGATCCCCCACCCTTAGACGTACGCTACATTTGTTAATCTTCGATCTTGGTGACAACACCCGCGCCGACGGTGCGACCGCCTTCGCGGATCGCGAAGCGCAGGCCTTCTTCGATCGCCACCGGCACGATCAGCTCGATGCCCATCTGCACGTTGTCGCCCGG
>JAFAYS010000095.1 GCA_019240175.1 Chloroflexota bacterium
TTTCCGCGATAACCTCGAATCTCAGCTTGACGATCTGACTGAGCGGCTGACTCAGATGCGCAAGAGCTATGCGACCGAGGGCTATGAGGAGCGCTATGCAGCGCTCAAACGGGCGCTGACCGTCATCGCAGAAGGCATTGCTGATAATGATCGAACTCCGGTTGCCGATTTCGCTGCGGCGACGGGCGAACGACGCGCACGTAGCCGTTTTTCGGCAGTTGAGATGCTGCGCGGCTTTGACCAGATGCGCGAGTATGTGTGGAGCTACCTCACGCACTATCTCCAATCTAATCTGTCGTGGTCAACCGACGATACACGCGCGGTCGAAGATATTCTGCACACCTATCAGGGCTCGTACTTCGGGGCGTTCTGCGAAGTTTATCAGTCGCTACAGGGCGATTTGATCGCGCAGGCGGCGGCGCTGGAAGAACAGCGCGCGCTGATCCAGCAGCTGGGCGCTCCGATTGTTCCGATCGCCGCGCACGTGCTGCTGCTGCCGCTGGTCGGCCCGATCGACGAGGCACGTACCGCTCAAATTACCGAGGCAGTGCTGGAGCGCATTGCGCAAACGCAGGCTGAGGTGATGTTGGTCGATATTACGGGCGTGCCAGTCGTGGACGCGTTTGTCGCCAACCATATTGTGAGCCTGACGCGTGCCGTGCGGCTGCTGGGCGGGCAGGTGGTGCTGGTCGGCATTCGCGCCGAGATCGCCCAGACGATTATTCAGCTCGGCGTCGACATTCGCGATATCGTGACCTTCGCCAATTTGCAGGCGGGCATCGCGTATGCGCTGAGAAGATGAAGAACCTAGAACCCAGAACCTAGAACCTAACGAAGAACAGAGAACAAAGAACAAAGAACAGAGAACAAACAGGCTCCACTGTTCCCCCTCGCCTATGCCGAAGGCAATGGGAGAGGAGATGGCGAAGCTAGGGGTGAGGACCTGATCCTCTGCCTTCATCCTCCCAACCCGCCTGGCCGCGCTTCATGGTACACTGCTGCCCATGAGTGACCAAATTATCTACTCGATGGTGCGCGTGCAGCGCACATTTCCACCCAACAAACAAGTTATTCGCGATATCTCGCTTTCGTTCTACTACGGCGCGAAGATCGGCGTGCTGGGCTTGAACGGCGCGGGCAAGTCCTCGCTGCTGCGGATCATGGCCGGCACCGATGACGGCTACTCCGGCGAGACGATGTTGTCGCCGGGCTACCGCTTCGGCCTGTTGGAGCAGGAGCCCCAGCTCGATCCATCCAAGACCGTCAAAGAAGTCGTGCAAGAGGCGGTCCAGCCGATCGTCGATCTGATGGCGCGCTACGACGCGATCAACGAGCGCTTCGCCGATCCCGATGTGGATATGGACGCGCTGATCGCTGAGCAGGCCGAGGTCCAGGAAGAGCTGGATCGGGTTGATGCGTGGAACCTGGATAGCCGCCTTGAACTGGCCATGGACGCGCTGCGCTGCCCGCCAGGCGACTCACCGATCGGGGTACTTTCGGGCGGTGAGCGGCGACGTGTGGCGCTGTGCCGGCTGCTGCTGACCGAGCCCGAGATCTTGCTGCTCGACGAGCCGACCAACCACCTCGACGCCGAGTCGGTGCTGTGGCTGGAAAGTCATCTTCAGCAGTACAAAGGCACCGTGATCGCCGTCACCCACGATCGCTATTTCCTGGACAATGTAGCCGGCTGGATCTTGGAGCTCGATCGCGGCCACGGTATCCCGTGGAAGGGCAACTACTCGTCGTGGTTGGAGCAGAAACAGGAGCGGATGCGCCGCGAGGAGCGCGCCGATACGAAGCGCCAGAAGACGCTTGAGCGCGAGCTAGAGTGGATTCGCATGGCGCCCAAGGCTCGCCACGCCAAAGGCAAGGCGCGCGTCACGGCCTACGAGAATCTGCTCAACCAGGAGAGCGAGCAGCGCCGCGAAGATCTTGAAATCTACATTCCGCCCGGCCCACGCCTCGGCGACGTCGCGATCGAGCTGAAGAACGTCAGCAAAGCCTACGACGATCGGCTGCTGCTCGACAACCTGGATCTGTCGATCCCGCCCGGCAGCATCGTCGGCATCATCGGGCCGAACGGCGCCGGCAAGTCCACGCTGCTGCGGATGATCACCGGTAAGGAGCAGCCCGACGAGGGCACGATCACGATCGGCGAGACTGTCAAGCTCGCGTACGTCGAGCAGATGCGCGAGTCGCTGGACGATAACAAAACCGTCTGGGAAGAGATCTCCGACAAAAACGAGATCATTGCGCTCGGCAAGCGTGAGATGAACTCGCGCGCCTACGTGGCCAGCTTCAACTTCCTGGGCTCGGATCAGCAGAAAAAGGTTG
>JAFAYS010000101.1 GCA_019240175.1 Chloroflexota bacterium
TGGTGATTTTGCTATACAGGCAGCTGGCAGCCAAGTCTACTCTACATGCAACGACCCGCCAGGCCATCAGCCATAACGGGTCGTTGCTGGTCAGTGATTACTCATGCGCTGGATACGCAGAGCATGCTTGCGTCAGCTGCCGCTGCCTGCGCCGACGAATGGCAGAAACAGCTTGTTGAGCTCCTGCCCGGTCGGCTGATACTCGTAAGCGCCCATATCCGCGATCGGTGCGGTGCCCAAGCCCTGATCCGGCACGGTGCTCAGGTCGCGAAAGCGCGCGAAGCCGTCCAGATCGTGGGGCAGCGGCTCGGCGGTATCGCCGTCGGCGTCGAGATCGGCGGTGTCGGCAAGCACCTGCTGATTATCCCCCGCATCGATCGCCAGCGATTGGGCCAGCAAGCGCAGATCATCGTCGCGCGTGCCGAGGATGTTGTCGGCTCCGTCGGCGTCGCGGAACAGCGGATCGCGATCGAGGGTACCGGCGCTGGCACTGCCGCCCTGGATCAGACTGTGGCGAATATCCAGCGCGCCCATGGCGAAAATCGGCTCGCGCGACCCGGTGCCGGCAGCGTTCCACACAATGCTGTTGGCGATAAACAGGCTGCCGCCGCTGCTGTAGAACGTGCCGCCGCGCGCGGCCAGGTTGCCGGTTGCCGTCACATGGATCAGCGTCAGATTGCTGCCATAGTTGACGATCGCGCCGCCCCGGTCATCACGTGAGTTGAGCACGCCATTGTTGCTAAAGACCACATTCTGAAGCACTGGCGCGCCGCCGCTGGTGTACATGCCGCCGCCACCGCCCTCGTAGTCCAGATTGTTGGCAACCAGATTGCGCAAAAAGCGCACGTTGATCAGGCGCGGACTACCGCCGACATTGCGCAGACCGCCGCCCGCCGCCGCCGATTGATTGTCCTCGAAGACCACATCGATCAGCGTTGGATTACTCGCCTGGTTGGTCATGCCGCCGCCACCGTCGTTGCCGGAATACTTGGCGATATTTTGGCTGAAGGTGACCCGCAGCAGCAGTGCATCGCTGTTGGCCGTGTTGACCAGCGCGCCCATACCGCCGCTATTGCCGATCAAGCGCACATCGATCAGCGTGGCATTACTGGCGCGATTGAACATTGCTGCGGCACCGCCCGAGCTCTGATTTTCGCGGAACTCGACATCGCGCAGCGTTGGGCTGCTGGCATCGTTATACATGCTGCCCGTTTCTGCATGATTGTCGACAAAGGTCACGGACTGCAGCGCGGGACTGCTGGCCTTGGTGTACATGCCCGCGCCATTCAGCGCGTAGTTCTCGCTAAACGTGACATTAGTCAGCGTCGCGCGACCGCCGCCGATCTCAGCCATACCGCCGCCGTTGTTGGCCATGTTGCTGCGGAAGATCAGATTGCGCAGCGTAGGCTGGCCGCCGTCGTTCAGCAGGCCGCCGCCGGTGCCCTGTGACTGGCCGCTCTGGCCGCCGCTGATCGTCACGCCGTCCAGGATCGCAGTCGCTGTCGTCCCCTGGCTGAGCAGCACATGGGCGCTGTTGTCGTCCATCAGCGTCTGCCAGGACTGATCGGTGGGCAGGCCGGGCGGATCGTCGCCGTTGAGATCGCCGCTGAGGATCGTCGGATGCTGCCGCCACTGCCGCTGATCAAGGTTAGTCTCGCCGCCGCCAAAGCCGCCAAAGATCGCGATCTCGTCGCGCAGCTTGAAGGAGGCAGATCGATCGCCGCCCGAGGTTGGCTTGTATGTACCCGCCGCGATCCAGATCTGATCGCCGGGCTGCGCGACCGCCAGCGCCTCATGGAGCTCGGTGTAGGCGTTGGGCCAGGTAGTGCCGCTGTTGAAGCCGCTCGCGCTGTCGTCGACATACAGCGTGACCGTCTGGCAAACGTCCGTGCTCGCGTCGTCGACGTCGCTGTACTCGCTCACGCCGCCGGGACCAAACGCGCGCACGCGGTAGGCGTAGCCGGTGGCGCACGACAGCCGACCCTCACGGTAGCTGGTGGTATTGGCCGGCACCCTGGCGATTTCGGCCCACTCCTCGCCGTCGATCGGACGCCGCTCGATCTCAAAGCCGCTCTCGCCGGTGGTTTGGTCAATCCAGGTGAGATCGATAATGCTGCGTGAGCGCGCGGTCGCCGTGAAAGCGAGCGGCGGCTGGCCCGACAGATCGATCGGCTGAAACTCGTACGCGCCGAGATCGACGATTGGCCGCGTGCCGACGCCGGTATCGGGCTGCAACTGGTGGTCGCGGAAGCGGTTGTTGCCATCGAGATCGGTGGTGATCACGGGCGGCAGGCTGGTATTGTTGCCGGCGTCGATCGCGGGCGAGCTTTCGCGCAGCCGCAGGTCGTCGTCGAGCGTGCCGCGAAGATTGTCGGGGCCGTCGGCGTCGACAAACTGCGGATCGGCGATGCGGGTGCGCGTGCTGGCTCCGCTGTGAGCGGTTTGCAACAGCGTATCGCTCAGCGTGGCCTGGGCATCAGCGCTGCCGGCGAAAATCTGCGCGACATCACCGGACGAGCCTTGCTGGCTGCGGTTGCCCCAGAAGATCGCGTTACGAATCTCGGGATTGGCGTTGAAGGTGTTATACAGCGCGGCACCATCGCCGCTGACCACATTGTCGCTGAAGGTCACGTTGAGAAACACCGGATCGCTGTCGAGGGTGTTGTGCGCCGCGCCGCCCACGTTGGCGTTGTTGCCGCTGAAGATCGCATTGATCAGCGTAGGACTGCTGCCGCTATAGTTGTACACACCGCCGCCGCCACTGCCGGCGCTATTGTTGAGAAACTGCACATTCGTAAACGTCGGACTCGCGCCGCCATTGGCAACACCGCCGCCGAATATCGCCTGATTGTCCAAGAAGATCACATTGCGCACGGTGAGATGGGCGTGGTCGTTGTACAGGCCGCCGCCGCGATTCTTGGCCTCGCCGGGTGAGCTATTGGCGTTGCCTCCGGTAATGGTCAGGCCGTCGAGCCCGGCGGTGCTATCCACATTGGTCGCCATCACGACATGAAAGCTGTTATCGCCAAAAATGCCGGCAACGCCGAGCTCGCCGCTGAGGATCGTCGGGTGCTGCCGCCAGTCGCGCTGCTCGCGGCTGGTCTCGTCGCCGCTGAAGCCGCCATAGATCACCGTGCTATCAACGATGCGAAAGCTCGCGCTGCGCTCGCCTCCGCTTGGTTTGTACACGCCTTCGGCCAGCCAGATCTCAACCGTGTCCGCATCGTGTCCTGCGGCAGGCAGCGCGCTCTGGAGGCTGGTGTAGGCGTCGGCCCATGACGAGCCGTTGTTCGCGCCGGTCGCATCGCGGTCGACATAGATAATCTGATGAATGCACGGCAGCGTCGTGGCTGTGGCAAGATTGCTGTAGGGACCCTGGCCGGCGTTGTTGTACGCCGCCACGCGATAGGTGAAGGTTGTATTGCAGGGCAGGTCCAGATGGTAACGGCTGGTAAACGAAGGCTGGATCGGGCCCGTGTACTTCGTCCACACGCCATCGCTGGTGCTGTACTCCAGATTAAAGCTTTCCAACCCGTCGTTGGTATCGGTCCAGGCTAGATTGATCTGGTGGCGTGAGATCGTTGTCGCCGTCAGGTTGCCTGGTGCCTGAGACGGCGCGCAGGCCCGCACGGAGGCGATATTGCTCGGCTCCGAGACGGCAAAGTCGTGGAAGGAGCGCACGCGGTACTGATAGGTCGGGCCGCAGACTACCGTTGTGTCGTTGTAGTAAACGAGCACAGTCGTGGTCGGGCTCGCCTCGCCGATCTGATTCCAGGAGCCGCCGCCATCGTCGGAGCGCTCGATCCGATAGCCGCGCTCGCTGCCGGTCTGCGCCCACCATTCGAGCCGAACTGTTGTAGCGTTGAGAACTCCGGCGGCCAGGCGGATCGGCGCGGCCAGCGTGCAGTCGGCGATCGTAACATGGGCCTCGTTGCTCGACGCCGAGCTGCGGCTGCCCTTGACCGCGAAGACACGGTAGCGGTAGGGCGTGTTGCACACCCGGGCACCATTGCGGAAGCCGGTCGTATTGGCGGCGACGGTTGTCACCACCTGCCAGGTTGCGCCCGCGTCGGACGAGCGCTCGATGCGAAAGCTGGTTTCATCAACGCTGGCATCGGTCCAGCTCAGCTGGATCACCGACGGCGAGATCGCGGTAGCGCTGAGATCCTGCGGCGCTTCGGGAGTAAACAGCACGACCGTAATCGTAAAGGTTTGGGTGGCGCTGAGGCCGGTGCTATCGGTGACGACCAGCTGCACCGAATGTGTACCGATGTTCTGCGCGGTCGGCGTTCCGCTCAGCGTGGCGGTGCCGCTCTGACCGGGTGTGAGGCTGAGCCAGCCGGGCAGCTGCGGCGCGCTGATCGTCAAAGCATCGCCGGTGTCGGGATCGCTGGCGACGACGGCGTAGGAGTACAGCTGCGTTGTTTCGGCACCGGTCTTGGCTGTCGAGGTAAAGACCGGCGGATCGGCGACTGGATCGATCGTGACCGAGACCGTGGCGCTGGTGCCCCAGCCGGCGGTGTAGGTAAACGTGTCGACGCCGGTTTTGTTGGTAGCCGGCGTGTAGATCACCTGGCCGTTGCCGGTTACCTGCACACTGCCAAGCGTAGGCGCGCGCTGGATCAGCACCGGTGCCAGCGACGGGTCGAAGGCGCTGTTGTCGTCGAACAGCACGTCGTTAGCCAGCAGATCGATCGTCACGGGCTGCTCTTCCGAGGTCCGCGCCGAGTCATTGTTGACGCGCGTCAGGCCATGCAGCGATGAGACCGCCACCACGCCCGTCGCAATACGATTCTCGTTCTCGGTGTTGGGCGCGGCAATCGCCAGGAAGCCGCCCCCGATCGCGATCGTGCTGCCGAATCCTTCACGGCTGGTTCCCTGATTAGGCCGCTGAAGCGTCATCTGATGCTGCCAGCCGTTTGCTCCGCTGGTAAAGGCATAGGTAGAACCGGCAGGCGATTGATTTGGCGCGCCGACCAGCACCATGGTCTCGCTGATCGCTACCGCAGCGCCGAATTGATCGCCGGAGACCAACCCCGGCATCTTGAGCAGCGCTTCCTGGCTCCAGCCGCTCGCGCCGCGCCGGAACACATACGCGCCGCCGCCGGTTTGCCCATTCTCCAAATGTCCGGGCGCGCCGACCACCAGCGTATCGTTCAGCAGCGCCAGGCTTGCGCCAAGCTGCTCCTGGCCGTGCGCGCCCGAGAGCCGCTGCTGCTGCGACCAGCCGTTTGCGGTGCTGGCATAGATCAATACCGCGCCGAAGCCCGAGACATAGCCTGGCGCACCAACTACCAGCAGCCGATTCTGGACGATGATCGCCGCGCCGAATTTGTCGCTGGCGCTTCCGTCATAGCCAATCAGCGCGGTTTGTGTCCACTGTTCGCCTGTCCGATCCAGGACATGGATCGCGCCGTTGCCCTGATCCGAAGCGACCGCCAGCCGCGTGCCATCCAGGTCGAGCGCGCGCCCAAACTTCAGATTACTTGCCGTGCTGCTCGGCACAAGCCGCGACTGCTGCCGCCAGGTCGTGCCCTCACGGACGAAGACATAGACGGCCCCAGCCGACACTGTAGCACCGCTCTCATTGGATGCGCTCGTCACCAGCGTATCGCCTTGGAGATCGAGCACGCGACCAAACTGACTACCACCCTGCGGCACGGCGGCAAACAGCTTGGCCTGCCGCGTCCATGCGCCGTTTTGGCGCGTGTAGATATAAACTGCGCCGCTCTGCGTTCCACGCTCACTGTCGTATGGATCGCCGATCGCCAGCGTATCGCCGCTGAGCGCCAGCGCTGTGCCAAACGCGCCGGTGCCTGTCCTCTGGGAGCTAAGAATTGTTTCGATATGGCCGGGAAGATGATCCGCGCGGGCCGGAGCAGCCGGCAGTGCCAGCATTTGGAGCAGCAAAAACAGCGCGACAACAAGCGGGGGGAACCTGTGTAGCAGGCGCATAGACGAGACCTTTCTGGACGATGCGATTGTGGAGCTGCGCGCAGATCAGGAAGCACAGGCGATCGATGCCGGGATCGCCTGCACCCAAACAGATGCATCAGCTGAAAGTGCGCGGGATTGAAAGCGTAGGCGCGGCGGCTAGCGAAGATTGTTCTTCCTTGATCGTTGCCGAACGAGCTAGCGCGTCAGCCCAGAGCATCATAAAACAGCGCGAATCGTGGGGCAATAGCTCCTTAGTCCAAAGCGCACACAGGAACACACTCGACCAAACAACCACAGTGGGCGTTTGATCGAGTGTGTGTTGCCAGTTGAGATCACGTGGGATCTTTTGAGCGCTGCTAGACGGGATAGGCCATCCCGTGACCAAACGGGAAGAGCGGCTGCTCGGAGTCGCAGGGCACGTCTGAGCGCTGATTGCGCGCGGCCTCCATCGAGGAGGGCAGCTCAAACGGCAGCTTGCCGGTCGGCGCGAAACGCCCAAAGATCACGTCGAGCACAGCCGCATCGCTGGCACCAAACTCGCCCAGCAGCGCGGCGCAGTTCTCGGCGATCTCGGGGATCACGGCGGGACGATCCAGGTGGATCGCGACGATCGTCGGGATTTGGGCCAGCAGGCCCAGAATGCGCTCCTTCTCGGGGCTCTTGAAGTCCAAATCGCCGGCGTGGAACAAGCGCTCCAAAAAGTTGCCGTTGCGCTGCTCGTAGGGCGTGTTCAGCCGCAGGATCGCTAGATCCGCCACGTCGGGCCGGGTGACGACCTCGGCGTATTGCGCGGCGACTTCGGGCGCGATGCCTTCGACGTAGATTTTGGGACGGCCCGGTATCGGCAGGATCGTCGTGCCATGCACCGCGCCGTTCCTGAGCAGCACGATCGCCCGGCGCTGCGCCAGATCGCCTGCCGCGCGGAACTCCTCGCTGCCGACCACGCGCTCGGCGTGCTCCTCATCGATAAACGGATTGTCGAACAACCCCAGGCGGAACTTGTCGCGCAGCAGCCGCCGCACCGACTCGTCGATCCGCGACTCGCTGATCTGCCCGTCGCGCACCAGCGCCACCACCAGCTCGGGACAATCCTCGCCGCCGAACTGATCCACGCCCGCGTCGAGCGCTTTCTTCAGGCGCTGCTCCGGCGTCAACTGCTCGACGCCCCAGGCCCGCGCGACCATCACCTGGTCGCCGATCGCGCGATCGTTGATCAGCCCCCAGTCGGTACACACCACGCCGTCGAAGCCGTATTTCCCGCGCAGCAGCTCGGTGATCACCTGTCGGTTGAAGCCAAAGCCAACCTCTTCCAGCGAGGTGTCGATCGGCATGCCGTAGTAGGGCATGATCTGCGCGGTGCCGGCGGCAAAGGCGGCCTCGAACGGAATCAGATGATAGTCGAAGTTATCGCCGGGGTAGACCTGCTCGCGGCCATAGGGGAAGTGCGGATCTTCGCCGTCTTTCTGCGGACCGCCGCCGGGAAAATGCTTGGTCATACAGGCCACGCTGTCCGGCCCGAGCGCCGCGCCCTGAAAGCCGCGAATATAGGCCGCCGTAAGCTGCGCCGAAAGCTGGGCATCCTCGCCAAAAGTGCCGTTGATGCGCGCCCAGCGCGGCTCGGTCGCCAGGTCGGCCATGGGATGCAGCGCCACGCGAATGCCCAGCGCCACATACTCCTGGCGCGCGATGTCGCCAAACTGCTCGACCAGCTGCGGGTCGCCCACCGCAGCCAACCCGATCGGCTCTGGCCACTGCGAGCAGAAGGCGGCGTACAAATTGGCGGCCTCGTTGTTCGAGAACGAGTGACGCGGATCGGAGGAGATCGTCACGGGAATGCCCAGGCGGGTGCTCTCGGCCAGCGCTTGCAGCCGGTTGTACCACTGCGCGGAGATGCGCGGCGCGGGCAGCGTGTGCACATTGAAGTGATTCATCAGCTGGCCGGTCACGACCTCGGCGATCGGCTGGCGGAACGGGCCCTGTGCTGGCGGATCGAGCGTGCCCTCGGGGTTGACACCGGCGATGGTATGAAACATCAGCCCGGCCTTTTCTTCCAGCGTCATCTGGCTGAGCAGATCTTCGACGCGCTCTTCCAGCGGGCGGCGCGGATCTTCGTAAGGATCGAGACGTCCGTTCTTGTTCAGGTCGCGAAAGGTCAGATCTCCCTCGGTCAGGCGTGGCGCTTGTGTCATCGTCCAGATCCTTTCTTACGAGCGGCTCAGGCTCGCGGCATATGTTACGGCAACGCGTGCCATTCTAGCGCGGGGCTGTCTTCAAGAACATACTCGACAATCTGATCGGGAGTCATAGTGTGGCCGGCACTCCATGCGCCGAGCAGCTTGTCCCGATCCGCGCCGTCGACTTCCGGCTGCTCCGGCGAAAATCGGTTGTTGATCGAGCGGCGGATGCCCGCCACCGCGCCGCGCAGCTGTAGCTGGCGCAAGGCATCGCCCTCGGCCTCGGCAATCTGCGCCAGCCCTTCCAGACCAGCGACCATGCCCGCGCTGTCGCCAAACTCGTAAAATAGCCGCACGCTCTCGGCAAACACGCTGCGCGCCTGGCTGAGATCCGCCTGTTGCAGCGCAATCTGCCCCAGCGTGGCCAGCACATAGGCCATGCCTCGGCGTTCGCCCAGCTCGCGACACAGCGCGAAGCTTGCCTCGCACACGCTTTGCGCCTCGGCATAGCTGCCCTGCTGCAACAACAGCTCGCCCAGATCCTGAAGCAGCCCGGCCTCGCGGCCAGTATCGCCGAGATCACGATAGATCGCCAGGGCCTCCTCGAAGAACTGACGCGACTGGACCAGAGCCGAGGTTTTGCGCATCACCATGCCCAGCAGATGATCGGTCATCGCGATGCCCCAACGATCGTTAAGCTGGCGAAAAAGCGCCAGGCTGTCTTCAAGCAGCACGATCGCCTGCTGCAGATCGCCTTTTTTCTCGACGATGATCGACAAATTACCCAGCATCGAGGCGCTGCCCCAGGTGTCGCCGATCACGCGGTAGATCGCCAGCGCCTGCTCGAAAAAGCCCTGGCTGACCTCGTTGTCGCCTTGCTCCATCGCCAGCACACCGGCGGCGTTCAAGACCTTGGCGCGAAGATCGGGAGGCAGGGCCTCGCCGTGAGCGAGGGTTTGTTCCAGCCAGCTACGGCCTTCTTGCCGATGACCATGCCGCTGCCAGAAGCGCCACAGCAAGCCCGCCAGCTGCGCCGTCAGCGCAATCTGGCCACGCTCAAGCGACCAGCGCAGCGCGGCGCGGAGGTTGCCATGCTCGCGCTCCAAGCGATCCAGCCACTGCACCTGGCGCGGCCCACGCAGCTCCGGCGCGGCAGTCTCCGCCAGCGCCTGGTAGTAGTCGCTATGACGGCGCTGCACGGCCTCGGTCTCGCCGCTGAGCGTAAGCTGCTCGGCGGCATACTCGCGCAAGATCTCAAGCATCACAAAGCGACGCTCCTCGTCCGGCGCGTGCTCCTGCCAGATCAGGTTGTGGTCGAGCAGCTCATCCAGCTGATCCATGATGCTGCCTGCGCGGATCGGCGGCTCTGCCTCGTCGGCGCGTGGATCGCGCGGCTCTGATCCACAGATCGCCTCGATCGCCTCAAGTGTGCAGCCGTCGACAAAGACCGCCAGCCGCGCGAAGAGCGTCCGCGCGCCAGATGTCAGCAGCTCATAGCTCCAATCGATCGTGGCGTACAGACTGCGGTGGCGGGCAGGCAGCCGCCAGGCCGCGCCGGTCAGCAGCGCCAGCCGGCTGCGCAGACGCGGCAGCATTGCGCCGGGCGAGAGCAGCCGGGTACGCGCGGCAGCCAGATCGATCGCCAGTGGCACGCCCTCAAGCTGCACGCAGATCGCCGCGACCGCCGCCGCGTTGGCCTCGGTGAGCGCAAAGTCCGGCGCGATCGTTTGGGCGCGGGCCACAAACAGCGCGATCGACGGCAGCGTGGCCAGCACGTGCAGCGGTGGCAGTGAGCGCAGATTCGGCAGGCTCAGCGGCCCGACGGGAAAAGTGTATTCCTGGTGAGAACGCAGCGCGACGCGGCTGGTGACGACGATATTCAAGCGCGGTGCCGCCGACAGCAGCTCAGCCAGCGCGGACGCCGCCGCCGACACATGCTCAAAATTATCGATCAGCAGCAGCAGCTGTTTCTCGGCCACATACCCCTGGATCAGCGTCAGCAGCGGCGGCGACCCGCGCTCGCGAACACCGAGCGCACGCGCCAGGGTCGGGATCACCAGCGCCGGATCGTCGACTGCGGCCAGCGGCACGAAGCAGACGCCGTCGGCATAGTGTGGCAGCGCACGCTGAGCAATGTGCAGCGCCAGCAGCGTTTTGCCGATGCCTGGCGGGCCGGTGAAGGTCAGCAGCCGCACGTCAGCCTGGCACAGAATATTCCAGGCGGCTTCTAGCTCCTGAGCCCGGCCAATCAGCGGCGGCAGTGTGGCGAGCAGGTTTGTAGCTTGCGACAGCGCTGGTGCCGGCGTGGGCGAGGGGCTGGGCGGCGCGTCGGCAGGCGGCGCGGCGACAATGGGCTGCGCAGGAGTGCGCGCCTGCTGGATGAAGCTGCGCTGCTGCTCGGGCGGAATGTGTAAAAAAAGCGCCAGCCGCTCTGCGATCTGCCGCGATGGTCGGCGCTGATCGGCCTCGATTTTCACAATCGTCCAGACCGAGCAGCCGACCTGCTGTGCAAGCTCGGCCTGCGTCAGATCCAGAGCTTTGCGATAGTGTTTGAGCCGCTGGCCAAACGTGCTGCTGTGATCCATCCGAACCTCATCGCTACTCCAGGCTGATCACGAGGAGGCCGGCGCTGCGCGTCCAGCGGTGGCTGCCGCTCCGCCTGGAGAACTTGAACAACGATCCTGCCACAGTTTCCGCAGCGCCAAGGTCTTGTCTTTGGTGCAAATTTTTGTGCAACTCATTGTACAGCAAAACGGTTGTTTGGTTGTTTCGGCTGTGCTGTAATAGGAACGTCCCGGTTGGCAAATGCTCCTTTGTGTCTTTGATCGAGCCACCTACCGACTCAACCAGATCTCTTGATCCAGGATGTATAGCGTGTCGTCGTCGCAGCGCTGCGGCGTACTTGCCCTGCGCATGTCGTAGCTGCTGAGCAATCAAGGCACGCGTAGACAGCTTGCCGCCGCAACATCTCGAAGCATCCATCCGCACGAAAGGACCAAACCATGTCGATCCGCCTGTTTCGCTGCCTCGGTTTGCTGGTGCTGCTAACTCTGCTCGCCGGTCAATCGGGAGTGTCCGCCATCACCATCGCCCCCAAGCCCGCAGCCGCTCCTTCCGGCCTGCCGCGCCTGAGCCAGCAGTCAACCCTCGTACCACGCTCCGACGATTTTGGCATCAACAATGTGATCAAAGGCGGGCAGCTGTTAGGCACTGGGGCCCTCAATCCACAGCGGCTCGACCGCGCGAAGACCCTGGGTACAGGCTGGAATCGCGTGGTTCTGGCCTGGTATGATGTCGAGCCGTATAACGATATTGATAATGAGCAGGATCCGGATCGCTGGGGGCCCCAGGAACCCTGCACAGGCGTACCGACCGCGCCCATCCCTATGGATCGGTGGCTATGGCCAGAGTACGATCAGACAGTAAATAACGCCCGATTACAGGGCATAGAAACACTTTTTGTGCTTCAGGGTGTTCCCCAATGTTGGCAAATATCGCCATCCAATCGACGCCCAGTGAGCCTGGGCGCGCCTATTTTCCAGACTGCTGGCGGTCCCAGCGACTCCATCGCGAATGCCACCGGCATCAACCCGGCCAACGGCTGGGCGCACTATGTGTTTCAGGCGGTGGTACGCTATGGTGACCGGGTAACCTACTGGCAAGTTTGGAATGAAGTTAATGGCAAATTTTGGGAAAGCCCCTCGACGCCGCAAGAGTTCGCACGTATGGTCGAGGTAACCTATTGGGCAGCAAAATATGCCAGCCAGCACAAAAATCGACCCGATGTCCAGCTCGTCATGCCGGGGATGGAAGATTATTCACCTGGGTCACAGCTGAGTCAACGAACGATCGATCTGTTGAATACGCTCAATCAAACCTCGGCCATCAGCTCCGAGCCGTATCTTAAGTATTTTTCGATCTTTGCGGCCCACGGGTACAACATTCCCTGGCGCACGGTCGAGT
>JAFAYS010000154.1 GCA_019240175.1 Chloroflexota bacterium
GGTCTGCTGCGCGGCGCCCGTCGAGCCCTCGCCACCTTCGCCGGTAAACTGCTCGGGCGCTGCGCCGGCCTGCGTGCCGGCCTTCTGCTCGACTTGCTGCGCCGTCTGGGCCTGCTGCGTATCGCCGGTTGCTGCCGCGCCGCCATCACTGGGAGCGGGAGCCGCCGCGCCGTCGCCGCCGTCCAGGATCGCGATCGGAGCGCCGACCGCCACGACCGCGCCCTCATCCGCGACGATCTGCGTCAGCGTGCCCGAGCTAAACGACTCGATCTCGATCGTCACCTTGTCGGTTTCGATCTCGGCGATCGGCTCGCCCTTTTTGACCTCGTCGCCAACCTTCTTCAGCCAGCGGACGATGGTCCCTTCCTGCATATCGAAGCCCATTTTGGGCATTGTAACTTCGGCCATCCTCTGCTCCAATTCGTTGAGCAACACGCCGGAGATCAGGCTGATCTCCGGCGCTGGCTGCGGCTACTTCAGTACCTTACGGATCGCATCGGTGATGCGCTCAGGCGTGACAACGACCTGATTCTCCAGGTTGGTGGCGTACGGGAACGGCACTTCCTTAAAACCCACGCGCGCGATCGGCGCGTCGAGATAATCAAAGGCGTGCTCGTAGAGCCGGGCGGTGATCTCCGCCTGCACACCGTGCGACTCCCACTCCTCCGAGACGACCACGGCGCGGCCTGTCTTGCGGAAGCTTTCGAGCGCCTTGCTCATATCCATCGGGCGGATCGTGCGCAGGTCGATGATCTCGCACTCGATACCTTCCTGCGCCAGCTTCTCGGCGACTTCCATGCACAAATGCACAGGCCGCGAGTAGGTCACGATCGTGACGTCCTTGCCCTCGCGCGCCAGCCGCGACTCACCGATCTTGGCCTCGTAGCCGTCGGGAACTTCGTCCTTGACGCCGTACATCAGCGTGTGCTCGATAAAGATGACCGGATCGGGATCTTCCATCGAAGCCTTGAAGAGCGCCTTCATGTCGGCGGGCGTGGCCGGAGCAACGACCTTGAGGCCGGGCACATAGGCAAACATCGAGTCGAATGACTGCGAGTGCGTGGCCGACAGGTTACGCCAGCCGTTGGTCGTGCGTAGCACCATCGGGCACTGGATCTGGCCGCCGAACATATAGTGCAGCTTGGCGGCGTGATTGATCAACTGATCGAAGGCCAGCAGCGAGAAGTTCACCGACATGATCTCGCAGATCGGGCGCATGCCCAGCATGGCGGAGCCCACGCCGATACCGACAATGCCGGCCTCGGCGATCGGCGCGTCGCGAATCTTATCGGGGCCGAACTCTTCCAAAAAGCCAGCCGTCACACCATAGGTACTGCCGTAATACCCGATGTCCTCGCCAATGATAAAGACGCGATCGTCTTTGAGTTGTTCGCGGAGCGCATCTCGAAGCGCTTCACGGACGGTCATGACTGCCATGATCTATCCTTACAGCGTGGCTAGAAGCCCGAGCGACGGACGCGCGCCAGTCGCGTCCGGCAGCTCACGGCTTATCATTAATACTTCGGCTCGATCGGGTTGGCGTAGATACCAGTCGTCAGCCATTTCTCGTCGGCTTCGGGGCTTTGATCGGCAAAGTCCACCGATCCCTGGGCCTCTTGCTCGGCCTGCTGATCGATCTGCGCGGCCTGCTCTTCGCTCAGAATGCCCTCGCTGATCAAGCGCTTGCGGAAGACCTCGTTCGGATCTTTGGTGCGATACTTCTCGACGTCTTCCTTGGTGCGATACTTCTGCGTGTCCTGGGCGGAGTGGCCACGGAAGCGATAGGTGACCGCCTCAAGCAGCACGGGGCCCTGGCCGCTGCGGGCGTGCTCAACCGCACGCTTGGCCGCCTCGTAGGTCGCGATCGGATCGTTGCCGTCCACGCGCTCAGAGGTCATGTCGAAAGCGCAGGCCTTACGGTAGATCTCCTGCACGGCAGTATGCACCGCGATCGGCGTGCCCATCGCGAAGAGGTTATTCTCGCAAACAAAGACTACCGGCAGCTTGCCGAGCTGGGCAAAGTTCAGTGCCTCATAAAACTCGCCGCCGTTGGTCGCGCCGTCGCCAAAGAAAACCATCACGACTTCTTGTTTCTTCTGGAGCTTGACTGCCGTGGCCATGCCGCAGGCCATCAGCAGGTGGCTGCCGACAATCGCGTAGCCGCCCCAGAAGTTTTTGCTGACGTCGACAAGATGCATCGAGCCGCCGAGACCGCGTGCGCTGCCGGTGTCACGGCCAAACAGCTCAGCCATCAGCGGATTCACGTCGAGACCGCGCGCAATTGCGTGGCCGTGATCGCGGTAGTGGGTGATGATGTGGTCCTCGGGCTTCAGCGCGCCGACCGTGCCCACCGCCACAGCTTCCTGACCGACATACAGATGCAAAAAGCCGCCGATCTTGGCGCGCGTGTACATCTCCTGGCACTTTTCCTCAAAGACGCGGATCAGCGCCATCTGCCGGTACATCTCGATCAGCTGCTCGGGACTCAAGCCCGCGTACTGCTGTGTTGTTTCGGGCGTGGTTGCCATCGCCTCATCCTTCTTTCGTCGCTTTGTTGCCATTCGTGCAAACCTTAACAATAAACTGTTGGTTGTCCGTCACGCAACGTGCTTGGATCTACTTAACTCGTCGCTCTTTTGAAGCTCTATCTCCACCCGAAAGCCTGGCCCGGAGCGGACACGAGCGGAAAGCTCCGCGTCCTGGACGAGTGCTGAGACTTCCGCCGGAGTGTATGCGCGCAGCACGGAAAGTGGCCCATCATGGCGCGAAAGAGGAGAGACTGGACCATACGCGAGGAGCCGCGCGCCCCAGTAGGCGAGATAACTTCGCCGCAAGTCGTTGACGATCACGCCAATTTGGGCTACACGCGCTAGCTCACGCAGCAGCCGCACCGCAGCATCGCGGCTAAAATGGTGAAGTGCTTGCGTACACGTCACGATGTCCACGCCACCATCGGCGAAGGGCAACCGCAGCGCGTCGCTTTGAACCAGTAGAACCGGCATGTGTCGCGTTTCGAGCGCGGCCACGTCCAGCACATTGCGGCTAAGATCGCAGCCGAGCACCGTGAGCGATCGCTTTTGGCGCTCACCCCAGCGCTGGAGCATCCGCGGCAGATCCGCGCCACCGGTTGCTACGTCCAGCACCAGCGGCGTTCGCTCCGGCGGTATGGCTTCCAGCCAGGCGGCAACTTGCCGCACTACCGCTCGATTCGCGCCGAGCCAGCGATTTGCCTGCGCCATATCGCGAAGATTTGCGCGCAGCAGCCGCTGATCGGCGACCTCTTCATCCAGCAATTCTGTTTGATGTGATTGCGCCGGAACGAAGAGTCGCATCCTGCCACATGTTCTACCGTTCAAGGTGGTAATTATGCACCAAAACCCGTGAATACGCCAACGCCATATCCTTGGAGCCGCAAGCAGTGCGCTCGTCTTACGCAACCGCTAGCGCCCACGCTCGATCTCATGCAGCCGATCTTCTTCATGCTGGATGCGCACCGGCTCTAAACGCTCACGCCGGGTCACCACCCGCAGGTAGATCAACGCGACGGCAAACACCAGCAGCAGCAGCACGCGCACAGCGGCCAGCGCCATGCCAAGCAACGGGATCGGGAAAAAAGAGGCGACAATCATCACCGCAATCAGCGCCATAATTTGCAAAAGCTCAGTTCGCTCACTCATACTCCTCCTCCTTCGCATACAATCCACCCTTTAGCAAGAGCTGTGCTAGAATTGCGGGCATTGATCTCAACAGAAACGGAATGCACTAATTATGTCAATCACAAAAGAATATGTCTCATGGCAGCAGATCGAGTCGATGGTCGCGCAGCTGGCCCAGGCCGCGCAAACACAATCGTTCGATGTGATGCTGGCGGTTACTCGTGGCGGCCTGGTTCCCGCCGGCATGATCGCCTATCACCTTGGCATTCGCAATATTCTGGTCGCCGCCGTGCAGTTTTATAGCGGCGTTGGCCAGCGCGCCGATACACCCTCATTTCTTCAGTTCCCCGCCGATCCGTTCATCAGCGGCCAAACCGTGCTGATCGTCGATGATATCTGGGACAGCGGCAAAACGATTGCGGCAGTGAAAAGCCGGGTGCTCGCCGCCGGCGGCACGCCCGTGACCGCCGTGCTGCACTACAAGCCCAAGGCCTCGCTCTTTCCCAACCAGCTGCCCGAGTACTATGCGGAGGAAACCGACGCGTGGATCGTGTATCCGTGGGAGCCGGAAAGCGAACGGTAAGAACGGAGAACCTAGAACCCAGAACCTAGAACCTAAAACCGAACGAAAGAACAAAGAAACAAACCGGGTGCCCTTTGGGCGAAGGAACAAAGCAAGTACCACTCCTCCTCTTCTCCTGTGGCAATCGAGGTCGAAGCCGACCGAGGTTCGGGGAAGGAGGCTA
>JAFAYS010000238.1 GCA_019240175.1 Chloroflexota bacterium
TGGGCCGCGCGCCCCACTGTCCGCGCCCGAAGGCTTTCCTCCCGCAGGAGCGTACGCGGTATTAGCGGGTGTTTCCACCCGGTATTCCCCACGAACAGGCAGGTACGCACGTGTTCCTCAGCCGTTCGCCACTAACGTCCCGAAGGACGTTCGTGCGACTTGCATGCATTAGGCACGCCGCCAGCGTTGATCCTGAGCCAGGATCAAACTCGTCATCACTGGTGGAGAAACCGCCACCGCGATGGGTCCGATCCGAAATAACTTACAGGTCACGCATCACACGTCAGTTGGTCAGGTGCGTCCGACCGTGGCGACAAAAAATCGAGGGTGTACTGTATCACACCGCTCGACGCAATGCCCATTGTCGGTGTCTGCTCGAACGAGCTAGACAAGAATGTTGCCGTTTTGGCAACGAAGTGAAGTGTACCACTGACACTCGCACTTGTCAAGCCGAGATTTTCGACTTGTTTTGTCCTGATTTCTCAGGGCTGTCGCAAACGATGTTTGCCGACAACGGGCGATAGTTTACCACACAAAAGAACTTTGTCAAGCGCTCTGTAGATTCCAATTTTAGCTGATTATATAGCCTAAAACCCAGAAAATCAGAAAGCTAGCGCGGACTCCATTCGCGAGCAAATAAAAGCATATCATTCAGCACACCCGAGGCTGTTACCTCTGTACCTGCTCCTGGACCACGCACGCTCAAGGGTCGCTCGGCGTAGCGCTGGGTATGCCACACAACCAGATTATCTGGGCCGCGCAGGCTGCCGATCGCCGTGTCGGGCGCGACTGAAGCCAGGCCAACATTAAGTCGCTCGGGTGTGACTTCGGCGATATAGCGCAACGTCTGGCCCTGATCCATCACAGCTGCCCACTGTTCCCGGTAGCGATCATCCAGAGACGAGATCTGATCCATGAACTGATCGACGCTGAGATCTGCCAGCGCTGCCGAGGAAAGCGACTCGACGCTCACATCAGCCAGCTCGAACGAGAAGCCGCTGGTTCGGGCCAGGATCAGCGCTTTACGGGCGACATCCGTGCCGCTCAGATCATCACGCGGATCTGGCTCGGTCCAGCCGCGCTGCCGAGCATCGCGCACTGCCTCCGAGAAAGCGACGCCACTCTCAAGCTGCGTCATAAGAAAGCCGAGCGTGCCGCTAAAACAGCCTTCGATGCGACGGATCACGTCGCCGGTTTCCAGCAGCGAGCGCAGTGTGGAGATAATTGGCAGGCCAGCGCCAACCGTCGCCTCATAGCGCGTACGACCTTCGCTGGTTAGAGCGCGGAAGGTCGAAAGGTCAGCACAAAGCGGCTTTTTATTGGCCAGTACAACCCGATGACCTTGTTCGACTGCAGCGACCAGCGCATCTTCAGCGCCACCTTGAGCCGTCACATCGATCAACAGGCACGGGCTTGGCGTGAGCAGATTGCGCCAATCGTTAAGCGGGCCGCCCTCAGGAACATCGCTAAGTGAGCCGCCGGCACGCTTAGTTGCCAGTGCCTGGAGCAACGTCGCGGGAGGAATACGATCGTCGGCGACGAGTGTGCCCTGGCTATCGGCAAGACCAATGTAGGCAAACCGAAAGCCATAGCGTCCGCCAAGCCGCTCGTTAAAATGCAGCACCTGCTCGACAAGCGCCTGGCCCACACCGCCCAGCCCTATTTGCAAAACGGGTATTCTCCGCACGTGATACTCCTTAGGAATTTAAGAGTTTTTGAACGGCTTGCAGCACATCCGCCGCCGCCACATTGCGCATACATTGCATTGCGCAGGGGCAATCCGGCACAGCTACGCCCTCGTAAAAACATGGACTTTCATAAGTTGGTCGCCAGAGATAGACAGCGCGCTCGCCATACGGACCGTAGATCTGCGGATCGCTTGGACCGAAGACCGCCAGCGTCGGCGTGCCAACTGCCGTCGCCAGATGCATCATCCCGGTATCATGGCCTAAAAACAGATCGCTTTGACCGATCAGCGCGGCTAGCTCGCCCCACTCCCAGCGGCGAACGATCTCAACGCTTGGCTCCCGCATCGCCTGTTGTACCGCTGCAACCGCTGCTTGATCGCCGGGACCGCCGACCAGCAGCACCCGCGCTCCATGCTGACGAATCAACGCATCGGCGACGACCGACCAGCGCTCGGGCAGCCAACGTTTACGTGGCAGCGTCATACCGGGATTCTGACCACCGCCGGGATGCAGCACAACCAGAGGACCGGAAGATGAGCGATGCTCAGCAACGATCGAGGCTGCCGACTGCTCGGCCTCGACGTTGGGAAAGAAAAACAAACGCCGTGGCGGTGAAGGCAGATCCGCTGCCGCCGCCAGCAGGTTGTACTGCTCGGCCTCATGCATCACGATCGATGAGATTGGCGAGCGATGGGTATAGGCGAAGCCGCGACCGGCGCTGTCTAAGCCGACGCGCACCGGAATACGCGCCAGCCAGACGAGCAGCGTCAGCACCGGCGATCGATCGGGAACGAAGACGATCGCAAACTGCTGCTGGCGGAACAACCGCGCCGTCGCCAGTAGCGAGCCCAACGTCCAGCGATCAGGCAAAGTGAGCGTCGCATCTACGTGCTGGCTGGTGGCAACCATTGGCCTGGCCCAGGGGCCGACCGCATATGTCAGCTTGGCCTCAGGATAGGCGGCGCGAATCGCGGCGACCAGCGGCGTCGTTAGCAGCACATCGCCGAGACAGCACGGCTTGACAATCAGCACGGAGTGCGGCGCAATCGGCAGCGCTGGTGTGGAAAATCGCCGAAACACCGCGCGCAAGCCGCGAGTCGCCAGCGTGATGAGACGCGTACGCACAGCTAGGCCTGCGGATCGGCGAGCGCAAACGTAAACTCGCCCTCGGTCACCACCGCACCGTCGACAGTCGCAACGCCTTTGCCCTTGCCGATCGGGCCGCGCATCTTCTCAAGCGAAACTTCGAGCCGCAGACTATCGCCGGGCGTGACCGGCTTGCGAAAGCGCACGCCATCGATGCGAGCGAAGAGCGCGATCTTGCCCTTGTTCTGTGGCTGGCTGAGCAGCGCGACCGCGCCGACCTGGGCCAGCGCCTCGATCTGCAAAACGCCAGGCATGATCGGCTTCCCCGGAAAATGACCCTGAAAGAACGGCTCGTTCATTGTCACCTGCTTCAGGCCAACCGCGCGCACGCCTTCTTCCAGCTCAAGAATACGATCGATCAGCAGAAACGGCGGACGATGCGGAATAATCTCCATGATTTGCTCAATAGTCAACATATCTACTCCGTAGC
>JAFAYS010000302.1 GCA_019240175.1 Chloroflexota bacterium
TAAGCCCGCTGTCGCTGGGTCGGCAGACGAATGAATTGGCTGTAACATTGCCTATGTTGAAGCTGCTCTGGTTGACGATCTTCCAGCCAGTCGCATCAGACTCCAGGCTGAAACTTCCATTAAAGGAGTTCTGTACCGACGGCAGAACAATATGTTGTAAGAACATCGGCTGGGAGATTAACAAAAATGCATCATCGCTGGTCGTGAGGATCGACGAGTCGAAGGCAGGCGTCGTGGGCAGCGGCGCGTCGGTCAGCATACACAGAAAGCAGAGCACGCCGAATTGGTCCTGCTCGCGCTCTGTATAGTAATAGTCCCAGCTTTTGGGTGCCAGCCAGTTCGAAACATTAGCCGGCGTGGGGTTCACGTTGGCAAAGATGTATTGGAGGTTGGCCTGGTTCTGGATCAGGACGTCAGGCATCACATCGTGCAGTACACCAATGCTGAGATCGTCGAGATGCCCGTTATTCGTTACCTCCACCGTGGAGACATAGCCATGTTGGTCTGGGCTGGTGGACTGCTGAAAATTGAAGACCAGTTTGGTTTGATCACCTCCGCCCTGTGTGCCCACTGATGCGCTGCCGAGCCATCCAAGATTGGCCTCGATCTCGACCGCCGCATTCGTCAGGTCGTAGGGTGGCTTGCCCAGACCATCAATCGTCAGCGTACCACTCGTAAACGGCATATTGAAGCGCAGCAGCTTGTTTGAGCCGCCCGGCATCAGCGACCAGGGTGCCAGCTTGGCTTGTATGGTCACGTTCAAGCCGGTTTTGGGATCGGTGCTAGAGTAGACAACACTCATATCGACATTAGCAAGGTTGAGCTTGAGAATCTCATTGACTGTATTACGGGTGAGCGCAAAGGAGTAGTCGTAGCCGTAGGTATCCATAGTAAAAAACTCCAAGTTGACGAGTACTGACTCTTCATCCGTAGCCAAAGCAGGGATATAGACGAACGTGATCGCCTGCTCGACTTGCTCTTACTGGCTTGTGCCTACTCCTTCCAGAAGGAGTATGTATCGCTTGAGACGATCGGAAGTAAGGCTGTGAGATCGGTAGACACTACTCAATCCATACCAGTGCCTCCTGTGGTTGCGTCCTGCCCAATCGGGCGTGGCGCTATTACACCACCAGACCGCAGTGTCGCTATGTCGGTTTTCGACATAAAAAGCGACATTGGTGATTGTTGATAAAGGATTCGGCGTGCTATACTGCGTCGGAGGTTTTGCGATAGCGCGTTCTGCTTCAGAGCAGATTGCTTGAAGCATGAGGTCGTGCCTGCTCGTTTGTCCGGGCTATCATCCTAGCGGAAACGTTACATGCGTTTGCGGTTGACGTCCCAACACGCCCTACCGATCAGGGATCGAGTCTGAGCAAAGGCTGGTTCATGAGCGAAGTCTTTTCGTTTGGTCTCTGGCTCCGTCTGCGGCGCCGAAGTCTCGATTTGACCCAAACTGAGCTGGCCGAACGTGTCAGCTGCTCGGAAAGCACAATCCGCAAAATCGAAGCCGATGTGTTGCGGCCCTCGCGTGAGATGTCGCAGCGTCTGGCGCAGTGTTTGGCGCTGCCGAGTGAGGAGCATGCTGCCTTTCTTCGCGTGGCCCGCGCCGAAGCTGCTGTCGATGGGCTACCTGTTCCCTCGCAATTGCCTGCTGCCGCGCTTTCCTCATCGTCACGCAGCCCGCGCTCGAATCTGCCGCTGTCTACGACTAGCTTTATTGGGCGTACCCAGGAGCGCGCCGATCTCGCCGGCTTTGTCGCTGCCCAGCGCCTGGTCACGATCACCGGCGTCGGCGGCAGCGGCAAAACCCGGCTGGCTCTGGAGGTTGCCAACGATCTGCTGGCGACATTTAGTGATGGTGTCTGGCTTGTTGAGCTGGCCCTGCTTCACGATCCGGATCTGGTCACGCAGACGATCGCACGGAGTCTTGGTATCGCCGAGGTTGCCGGCGAGCCGCTGGCGACAACGCTATGCCATGCGCTACACGGCAAACGTGTCCTGATCGTTCTGGATAATTGCGAGCACCTCATCGACGCCTGTGCCGAGCTTGCTCATGAGCTGCTGCGGCAATGCTCAGGGATTCATCTGCTGACCACCAGCCGCGAAGCGTTGAACCTGCTCGGCGAGCAGCTTTACCCCATTCCGCCGCTTGTCACGCCGCTCACCGGCCCGGCGCAATCCCTGGACGATCTGATGAATGTCGAGTCGGTACGGCTTTTTTGCGAGCGTACGCGTGCCGTACAGCCGCGCTTCGCGCTCACGGCAGCCAATGCCAAGATCATCGCTGAAATCTGCCGCAAGATGGATGGTTTGCCGCTGGCAATTGAGCTGGCCGCTGTGCATATGCGGCGCTTACCGCTGAATAGCCTGCGGGAACGGCTCGATCAACCACTGACGCTGCTGGTTGCCGGCCCGCGTGATTTGCCACCACGCCAGCAAACCCTGCGCACCACTATCGATTGGAGCTACCAGCTTCTAAGCGCGCAAGAGCAGCGCTTGTTTAACCGGCTGGGCATCTTTGTCGGTGGCTGGACGATTCCGGCAGCCCAAGCGCTTTTCGATCAAGCTGATAAAGCTGTGTCGGTCGATCTGGTGCTGGCCGCGCTGCTTGATAAGAATCTGATACACCTGATTGAAGATGTTGAAGGCACGCCGCGCTTCGTAATGCTGGTAACATTGCAAGCCTATGCCATCGAGCAGCTTGAGCTGAGCGGCGAGATCGAGGCGATTCGTGAGCGGCACGCCGCCTACTATCTAAATCTGATAGAGCACGCCGAAGCGCTGCTGGTGGGCGTACACGAGACGCCCTGGCTCAGCCGGTTAGCGACAGAGCATGAAAACCTGCGCGCTGTGCTCTCCTGGGCCTTTGCCGGCGAAGATTCTGCTCGCATCACGATCGCGCTGCGGCTATGCGGCGTGCTATGGCGCTTCTGGTGGGTTCGCGGCTATGTTCACGAAGGAAAGTGCTGGCTGGATCTTGCGCTGTCCAGACTGGCGCACGCACAGCCGCCGCTGGTTGCCAAGATCATGTATGGCAGCGGTTTTCTCGCCCGCACAGGTGGCGATTTAGCTGCTGCCGAGCGCTATTTTACGCAAAGCTTGCAGCTCTGGAAGGAGCAACAGGATCAGGCAGGCATTGCTCACGCGCTGAATAGCCTTGGTGTGCTGGCGTTCAACCAGTACAGCTATGATCAGGCGCGCGCATTGTTTGAGGAAAGTCTGGTTCTGTATCAAGCGCTGGCCGATCACAAGCGCGTGGCGATGGTTTTGAATAACTTGGGAAATATTGCTTATAAGCAAGGCGATCTGGAACGAACCACGCAGCGTTATGAGGCTGCGCTGCGCCTCCTGGAACAAACTGGCGCTCAGCCAAGCGCCGTAGCGCTGATCAAGGCTAATCTTGGCGATACCGCTCGGTTACGCGGGCAATACAGCCAGGCGGTATGTTTGTTGTACGAGGGGGTGATGATCTATCTTGAGCACAACGATGTCGAGAATACGCTCTTCTGTCTCAACAATATCGTCGATATTGCCGTCGATCTGCAACAGGACGAGCTGGGAGCCCAGCTACTAGGCGCTGCCGATGCACTCTACGCGCAGAGCGGCGTTGCCAAACTTCCCGAAATTGTCCCATGTTATGAGCGGCAAAGCGCTACGCTGCGCGATCGGCTCGGCGCTGCTGCGTTCATAGCCGCCTGGTCGGAGGGCCATGCAGCCCAGTTGGAGCCATTGATCGCCCGCGCAATGCAGATGATGCTACAGGAAGCTGATAAAGGAGAATACCATGAGCGATGGATCTAGCCACCAGCGTTCCGAACATGATGGTGAAAGCCTCAAGTGCTTTATATGCAATCAGTCGGGCATGCTAGTTACAGTTACGCCCTGGAAAGACACACCAATCAATTTAGACAGCGGATCTGGACAGATGTTCACACTGCTCCCAGGAACCAATATTACGCTACAGTACTCCGACGGCAACGTCAATATTCTCCTAATCGGCGATCCTGTACTTCCGTCAGTGGAGCCAACGCCTATAGCAAAAAGTGTGGAGCTGGCACTGACAGCGAATATGTCGATTAACCTTGGAATCGATGAGCTTATGCAAATAACACTGATTGCGCCGGTGCATCACACGCAGGGAGGGATCGTGAAGTGTGGCGACGGATCAGATTAAGCTCTGCGATCGCTGACTGCGATGGTGACTCGCCAACGATAAAAAAGACGGGCTGGTGGATCATCTCCACCAGCCCGCGATCTTTTCTTACCTGAGATGTGCTACAGCAGCGTGCCCACGTTGCCGTCGCAGAAGGTTGCCTGGGGCGGGCGATCTTTGCCGAGCAGCAGCGTCTCGCCCTCACCGTCGATCAGATCGATCAGCACGTCTACGATATCGCCCTGCCACTGCTCGTTGCGACCACCGCGCAAGATTTTAACCGCCTGGTCCACCGACATGCCCTTGCGATAGGCGCGATCCGAGGTCATGGCGTCAAACGCGTCGGCCACGGCGATCACCCGCGACTCCAGCGGAATATCCTCGCCGCGCAGCCCGTCGGGGTAGCCGCTGCCGTCGTAGCGCTCGTGGTGATGGCGAATAATATCCCGCACATCGTCTAGCACCGTCTCGACAATCCGCGCGCCCGTGACCGGATGCTGCTTCATCTTCTCGAACTCTTCCGGTGTGAGCTGGCCCGGCTTGAGCAGGATCGAGTCGGGCACGCCGATCTTGCCGACGTCGTGCAGCAGCGCGCCGTAGCGCAGGCGCTCGATCCAGGTCTCGGTCTTCTGCATCACCTCGGCCATGCGCACCGCATACTTGGTCACCTGCTCAGAGTGGCCGCTGGTGTAGGTGTCGCGCGCGTCGATCGCCGCCGCCAGGGCTGCGATCGTTTGCAGGTTTTGATGCTTGAGCTTGCTGTACAGCCGTCCGTTTTCCAGCGCCACCGCCATGCTCGACGTAAACACTTCAAAGAGCTGAGTTTCTTTGTCGCTCAGAGCTGGCGTGCCGTCGCCCCAGGTCATTTGCAGCACGCCCACCGGACGATCTTGCACACGTAGCACATGCACCACCTGATTGCCCGACTCGTGCTGCTCGACCAGCTCAGCATGCGCACGAACCACGCTCTCGTCGCCGCTGAGTCGCGTCAGCGCTACATCACGCCCCACCTCGATCGCGCCGATGATGCCTTTTTGATCCATCAGCGTGAGCTTGTGCTCATTCGGATCGAGCAGCGAGAGCGCGACGCTGGCCGGCTTGAAGCGGTTGCGCAGCTGGCCGATAAAATCGCGAATCTGAGTCGTGACGTCGAGCCGGGCCGAGATCGTGCGGCTTAGCTCCATCAGCGCGACCATCTCCGAGAGCGTTTCGCGCTCGTGGCGCAGCCGCTTCAGCTCGCGCATCTCAAGGCAGGTCTGCACAGTGCGCTCTAGATCGTCAAGCTCCAGTGGCTTGGTCAGGTAATCGAACGCGCCGAGCTTGAGTGCCTGCTTGGCGGTGTCGATCGAGCCGAACGCGGTGATCATGATCGCGTCGGTGTCGGGGTAGCGCTCTTTGATCTGACGCAGCAGGCCCAGGCCGTTAAGTAGCGGCATGCTCAGATCGGTCAAAACAATATCGTAGGCAGCCTCGCCCAGTCGCTCTAGCGCGCGCAGTCCATTGTCAACCTGATCAACTTCATACTGTCGCATCTTCAGCAACCGC
>JAFAYS010000309.1 GCA_019240175.1 Chloroflexota bacterium
CGCTGGCCGTGCCGTCGGTGTTGGCGGGACCGGCGTGGGCGAGGCTGGCCGCGTAGTTGGTGTTGCCGGTCGGGCTGTGGGCGTCGCGGGTCGGGTGGTTGGTGTCGCCGGTACGCGTGTAGCTGGTCGAGTAGTTGGCGTTGGCGGCTCGGAGGTCGGCGTCGCGGTTGCTGGCTCGGAGGTTGGCGTCGCGGTTGCCGGCGCAGTCGTCGGCGTGGCGCTGGGTTCCGAGGTTGGCGTGGCTGTCGCCGGCGCAGTCGTCGGTGTGGCAGAGGTTGGCGTGGCCGAAGCTGCATCGGCTGACTCAGGCGTCTGCGTATCTGCTAAACCAATCGCGATCGTCGACGCCGAGGGATTGGCGTTCTGCGCATCGGCTGAGGCAGGCGGATCGTTGAGGAACGATGGCAGCAGCAGGCTGGCGCTAATCAGCAGCGCCGCAATCAAGATGCCGCCAACGCCAAGCATGGCCGTGCGCTTACGACCGCTGGCCCTGGCTCCCGAATCTCGCGGAATCGCGCCGCTCTGTGGCTCGGCGGTAATCAGCGGCTGGCTCGGCGGCGATTGGGCCGCTCCGATCGGGAAAGGATTGACTGGCGGGGGCGGCACGGCTGGACGAGACGTTGTCACCGGATCGATATAGGTTGGCTCGTCACCGGTGATGACCGGAGCTAGAAAGGTGGTGGGAATGCCGCCCTGATCTTGAGCGGCAGCGTGTAAAGCATCACGCATCGCGCGTGCGCTGGCTGGCCGATCTTCGGGCTCAAGCTCCAGCGCCTGCATCAGCACCCGGCTCACCGACAGCGGCACCAGCGGATTCAGCTCATGCACCGGCTGTAGCGGATCGGTTCGCTTGCGGGCGAGGGCTCGGAAGCGCGTCAAGGCTTCCACCGGCGCGGCGTTGGTCAAGAATCGGTGCAGCGTCGCGCCTAGCGCATACAGATCGCTGCGGGCGTCGGTGCCGGTGCCTTCAAGCTGCTCCGGCGGCGCGAAGCCCGGCGTATGCGCCATGATGCTGCCGCCGTGCGATAAGCGCGACATTTCCGCCAGCGAGCCTTTGGCCAGACCGAAATCCAGCAGGATCAACTGGCCGCGCGCTTTGAGCTTGAGATTCTGCGGCTTGATGTCGCGGTGGATGATCGGCGGCTCCTGGGTATGCAGGTAATCCAGCACATCCAGCAGCTGATTGGCCCAGTCCAGCACCTGATCCAGCGGAAACGGCGCGCCGCGCTGCTCAAGCAGCGTCGCCATATCGTCGCCGGGAATATATTGCATCACCAGAAATTGGCCCTGGGCGTCGGAGAAATGATCCGAGACCGTGGGCAGCGCTGGGTGATCGAGGTTGGCCAGCAGCTGCGCCTCGCGCGCGAAGGCATGGCTCAGCTGATCGCCGGTGACCAGCATTTGCTTGATCGCCACGCGCCGCTTGAGCCGTACATCGACCGCCTCATAGACCGCGCCCATGCCGCCCTGCCCGATCTGATATTCGATCCGGTAGCGCTGGTGGAGCATGGCTCCGGGCGATAAAAGTGTGCTCATAACCGCTTCCTAAAGGTAGGCTGAAGTGCAGCGCATATCAAAAACAGGCGCGGCGCGATGTTGGATGTCCTGCTGCTCCGGGCCGATCATCACTGGCACTCCAAATCTTGTTTGCCTTGCAGCAGCTGCTGATTCTCCGGCAGCTCGCCCAATCCCGTAGCCAGCGTGCTGCACGCGTCGTCTTTCAGATCCTGCTCATACTGGACATAGGCCTTGCCAAGGTACGCACCGCTCTGCTTGCTGTTGGCGGCGAGCGCATTGTTGAAGGCTTCCAGCGCCTGATCCAGATGTTGCAGTCGTCGCTGCGCCCAGCCGATGCCCTCGTGGGCGCTGGCATTGCTGTTGTTACGCTCAAGATCCTGGTTGAACAGCTCGATGGCTCTGTCGAACGCTCCCGAGACGAAGGGCGCGCCGGAATCTTGAAGGACGCCGCCGAGATCGGACCAGAACCAGGGCTCGTAGGGATCGATATCGGTCGCGCGCTCCAGATCGGCGCGGGCTGCGCGTAGCTCAGCAGTTTTGTCTTTGCCCTCGACAAACGCGTTGTACTGGTGGGCCAGTCCTCGCCCGCGAAAGATGCTGCCGATCGGATGATCCTGAGTCAAATCGATCGCCTTGCTGAACTGCTCGATCGCGGTGTCATAGTATTGCTGCTGGTAGAGCATCCAGCCCCGGCCTTCATAAGTCGCGTACAGATCCGGGTCGCGATCGATCGCCGCCGCGAACGCTTGCTCGGCATCCTCATAGCGCCCGGCGGTAGCCAGGATGTTGCCAAGACTCGCGTAGTGCCAGGCGAGCTGCACATGCCCACCGATCGCCTGACGATATTCTTCGATCGCCTGCTGAAGATCGTTGGGATCGTTGGTGAAGTTGTAGCGGCTGGCGAGGATGCTGGCTTTGGCGGCATAGGCCTCGACCTGATTGTAGCTTTCTTCGTCGCCGGACAGCTGGATCGCCTGCTCGGCATCGGTCAGTGCCTCGGCCAGCAGATTAGGATCGAAGTTCTCGTCGGCTCCTTGCTGCCGCACCAGCGCCCGCGCGGTGTAGCCCAGCGAAAGCTCGGAGTCGAGCTGAATGGCCTGATCGGCCCTGGCCAGCGCTCCGTCATAATCGCCTTGTTCGCGCAGGGCCTGGCTCAAAAAACTATGCGCGGCAGCATGATCCGGCTTGCTGTCGATGGCCGACGCCGCCTCAAGCTCGACGGCTTGCCACTCAAAGCGTTGCATATACAGCAGCGCCAGCAGCGCATGGGCATCGGGATTGTCTGCGTCAAGCTCAAGCGCTGCCTTGCCCTCCGCGATCGCCGTATCCAGGCCGCCGCGTTCGCCAAAGGCCGTGATCGCGGCTTGCAGATGCTGCTGAACTTGTTGCTCTGTGTCGTCTCCCTGA
>JAFAYS010000319.1 GCA_019240175.1 Chloroflexota bacterium
ACCATTCATCGAAGGCAGCACTTTCCGCGACGGTCCAGCCCGCCAGAAAATCATCGGTGTAGAGCGCCTCGGCTACCCGCAACTGTTCGATCTGGTCGGCATCTCCTGCACCATGCGCAGCGAGGCCGCGTGCGGCATGGTGGAGAAACTTCGTGCCATCGAACCACAGCTGCGCGGTCTGGTGCAAGTGAATCGTGTCGTTGGTCACCCCTACAATATCAACGCCGAGCTCGTCGCGCAGCCGATGCAGTGTGCGGCGCAAGCGCCCCCGTGCTTCGCGCTGGTCGCTGTTGGGCCACAGAAGCGTTGCCAACGTGTCCCGGCTTTGGGGCTGGGCAGTCACCGTGAGGTAGATCAGGAGGGCAAGGGCCTTCCGTAGGTTGAGATCGATGGGGTGGCCGTCACGCTCTAGGCGGGGTGGACCGAAGGTGAACAGTTTGAGTTCTGCCATCGTGTCATCCGTTTGAGGTTCAGGGTTTCCATCCATCATATAAACCATGCCCGATTGCTCAATCGGCCAAAGGACCAAACATCACCGAGTCGGGATCGATCTGCCTGGCGACCAACCGCGTTTCGCCGCTTACAAAAAAGCCACACGAGCAGCATCCCACACGGTGCACCCAACACCGTGCTAGGTGCCCAGCGCTCACCAGTTGACGTAATCGACGGCGTTCTGCTCCAGATCGTTCATATCGTGGGCGTAGCGCATGGTCGTCTGCGGATTGACGTGCCGAGCGGCAGCCTGTACCATCGCCAGGGGCGCGCCGCCCTTGAGCGCCAGCGTGATAAACGAGTGACGTAGGCTATGGGGTGAGAGCAGTGTGCTCAGCCCGGCGGCAGCAAAGCGTCCGCGCAGGATGTACTTGAGTCCGACATAGCTGAGCGGCTCATGCACGGCGTAGGTACGGATCGTCGGCGCTTCCAGCTGGCGCGGTCCCAGCGGCCTGAGGCGGCGGAAGAGGGCACCCTCAGTGATTCCTGCGGCATCGAGATAGGTCATGAGCAGGCGGCGGGCGCGCGGCGGCAGCTTGACCCGCTCGCGCGCCCCGCCTTTGCCCGTCACCCACACCACCGCGTGCCCATCGATCGTGGCGAAATCGGCCACCTGCACCCCCAGCACTTCCGAGGACCGGAGGCCCGTCGCGAGCATGAGCACAATCACGGCGTGATCGCGGAGATCGCGCAGGGTCGGGCCAGCGCACGCATCGTCCAGGAGTCGCGCCTGGGGTCGGCTGAGATAGACGGTCGCGCTGACGTTGCTGAGCTTGCGCCCTTTGACAAACTCCAGCGGGTTGACGGCGATCAGGTGGTAGCGGTGCAGGCGTTGAAACAAGAGGCGCAGCGGTGTCAGCCGCCGGTTGAGTGTGGCCGGCTTGAGGCCCGCCGATCGGTCGTCGCGCGGCGCGGCCAGGTGCTGGAGATAGGCGTGGATGTCGGCCTCGGTCACCTGCTGGAGCTGACTCAGTGCCGCGTTCACCGCCTGGGCGAGGGCTGGCTCCCGGCGCAGGCGCTCCGGGTCTGCCGGCAGTGTAATCGCGGCTCCCAGCACCCAGACCAGGAAGTCTTCGAGATCGGCGCGGTAGGCTTTTTGAGTCTGGCTCGATCGCCCGCGCAGGATCACCTCGGCCAGCAGATCGGCCAGCGTGCGGTGCGACGTCGCGGGTGGATGACCACGGTCGAGCGCTGCAGTCGTCGGCACGGCCTCGATGGAGGTCATTGGATTGGGAGTCGCGTCTGGCTCGATCATACACGCCCTCGTTTCGTCATCGTTCGTTTTAGTATAACACAATCAACTATCAATAACCGTCATTATCGATAGTTGATTATAGTGGTCGCTGGCTCCAAGTTGAACAAGCTGTATGTAGGATCTCACAAACTTTGAGACTCACAACCGAGAGTTTGAGACTGAGCCCTCTCCTCAGACGGTCAAAGTTTGAGACTCGCCTACCCCGCTCAAGTACAACGCTAAAGTTTGAGACTCGCCTACAAGGCTGTGGTATCCCATTTCTCTTTGAAGACATGAAGCTGTAAAGTGTTTTTATGCTATGTTGGGCTAACCTCGACATTCGTATGCTGCCACTCACGTGGTCGCAACCGACGTGCTGCGCTCCACTACAGTTGAGGATCGCAAATGCTCGACACGCAGACCCGGCCATCCGATCCCCCAGCGCTGCGAGCCCGTGTTCGCCTCGTTGGTCGTCGCGGCGATCCCCGCTTGTTCCGTGGCACGTGCGCTCCTCCTGCAGGTGTCGTGTACACCACGGGCAAAAAAGCTATTCCGCTGCGAAATCCTCGTCGCTTAGGCCGAGTCGGGGTGATGGCCTACCGGATCAATGTCATCCATCGTGTACGCCAGAGATGGCGCAAGCATGGTGATATGCTGATCCCAGCTGCTACGGAGTTCGATGTAGCGCTCGGCACCGGCATGCTCATCCGCGATCGTGTTGATGCCCGCTGTTCGAAGGCGTTGGAGGGCGGCAACATACCGGCGTCGCCAGCGCTCCCGCGTTGCTGGATCTGGTGGGGCTTGCTGCGTGGGTCCGCCACCGGGAAGGAAGGTTTCTTCCAGTGTCGTTACCAGGAGGAGTGATGCACGCCACAGATGCCCCACCGCTCCTGATTGCATAAACCAGCCGTAGGCATCTTCATCCAACGCACTTTTGATCAGCGTCGCGGTATCGAGCGATACAAGCGCCGCCCGTGAGACGGAATAGTACGGTTCGCGGAAGCGGAAGTAAAATAGGATCGGGTAGAAATGGTGTGCCTCTTTGACCGCTCCAATCGTCGTGCCCAGGTCCGATAGATCAGAATAGCCGGCCTCGAATTGCCCGTGCGGCCCGACGCCGGCAATGACCTCAGCCGCGTCGCCCGTTTCAGCCGTTGCGAGGTGCAGGTTCAGCCCGAACGCATTCCGCTGCCGGAGTCCACTGTAGACCTGTAGCAGATATGACACGGTTAACGAGATGACGGCTGTGCCGACGAGCGACGTAAACAGATAGAACAATCGAAACGCACTGGTTTGTGGTGAGAAATCGCCGGCCCCGACGATCGACATGCTGCTGCCCCCCGCAAACAGCGCCGTGATGAAATCGGTCGGCGTCGAACCACTGCTTTTGGTCACCGAGGTGCCTAAATGTGGGTGAATAATCAAGGCCGCGCCACACGTCAGGGCTAAGGCCCAGACGAGAAGAAACGTTACGACGATAACTGGCCCGCAGAACGAGAGCACGTCCCCACGCCGACGACCAGCATTTTTGGACACACCCAGGAAGAACTGCCAGACTATAAATGCGAGTTGGTGGCTGATAACACCCGCCCCGGCTCGCGCATAGAGGACGGTAAGAAACACGTCGAGCAGCACGAGGAACATCAGCATCACGCCAAGTGCTTGCTCCAGCCAGGCCAGGATCACGCGTCCTTCCATGGTACGGTCCTCTCGATACTGACGGACGGTGCGGGTCGGCGGGCATCGACGTTGCCGATCGTGAGCTGACAGGCAAGCAACTCGCCGTGATGGTTGCTCACCATATGCAATGTGAAACCATAGAACCAAACCAGCCCAACGAGGTCTTCCCGCGCTGGGCTATGTCACGAAAGACCCGCTGCTGCTGAATACGATGTTTTGCTCGGACTGGTACCGGCGTTTGTGCTTGTTCTTATGGAGGGATAGGCGGAGCACGGATCTGAGAAATAGAAAACTGTCCACTCGACGTTGTTTCCCTTCCTACTCCGCCCGTTCTAGGTCATGCCATGCCGTTCCAGGCTGGCAGCGGTCACTAGGATGCTCTGGGCTAGTCCCGGTGTCAGGGTTTGAGCACGACTTTGACGCACTCGTCTTCCTTGTTCACGAAGATGTCATAGCCTTTCGGTGCTTCGTCGAGACGCAGCTGGTGGGTGATGATAAAGGTCGGATCGATATCTCCGTTCTGGATGTGCTCCAGCAGCGGACGCATATAGCGCTGGACATGGCATTGGCCGCTCTTGATCGTCAGCGAGCGATTCATCACCGAGCCCATCGGGAATTTGTCGATGAAGCCGCCGTAGACGCCGATCACCGACACCGTGCCGCCGTTCTTGCAGGCCATGATTGCCTCGCGCAACGCGATCGGACGGTCGGTCTCCGACATGACCGCCTGCTTGGCGCGATCATACATTCCGACGATACCCGGTGCATGGGCTTCCAGTCCGACCGCGTCGATACAGGCATCTGGCCCACGCCCACCCGTCATCTCCATGAGTGTCTCATAGACATCGGCGGTCTCATAATTGATCGTCTCGGCATGCGCCTTCTCGCGCGCCATGCGCAGCCGGTACTCGAAGCGATCGATCGCGATCACGCGCTCCGCGCCCAGGAGATAAGCGCTTGCGATCGCAAATTGGCCGACCGGGCCTGCTCCCCAGACGGCGATGACATCGCCCGGCTTGATATCGCACATCTCGGCACCCATATAGCCGGTCGGCAGAATATCGGAGAGGAACAGCACTTGCTCGTCGGTCATGCCGTCCGGGACTTTGAGCGGGCCAACATTGGCGAAGGGCACGCGGACAAACTCGGCCTGTCCACCGGCGTAGCCACCCGTGAGATGCGAGTAGCCAAAGATCCCGGCGGGCGAATGGCCAAACATTTTCTCGGCCATCCATGCGTTTGGATTCGAGTTTTCGCAGACTGAATAGGCTTCGGCTTTGCAGGCGTTGCAGGTGCCACAGGCGATCGGAAACGGCACGACGACGCGATCGCCGACTTTGAGATTACTGACGCCGCGCCCAACTTCCATGACCTCGCCCATGAATTCATGGCCCAGGATGTCGCCGCGCTCCATCGTCGGAATGAAGCCATTGTAAAGGTGAAGGTCGGAGCCACAGATGGCAGTCGATGTCACGCGTACGATGGCATCGCGCGCATTGAGGATCTTGGGATCGGGAACCTCGTCCACGCGCACGGTTTGCTTGTCGATCCAGCAATTTGCCTTCATTCGGTACGCCTCCTTTGACACACATGAGCAGCGTCAAACGGACGGTCTGACTCCACGTTCAGCCGCGCGCTTGCGCTTCCGGTGGTCGAGCGGGGTGAGGCCGGCGGTGAATGCTTGCATCGGAGTGAACAACCTCCCCGGTCTCGATGATCTGCTTGAATACGCGCAAATCGTCGCTCACTTGCTGCGCGGGTTCTTCCCCGAACAGCTTGGCGATCAGTGCGCCGACCGGCCCGCCAGGCGCGTCGTAATGCAGATCGACATGAACCTCGGTGCCCCGTCCGCCGGGGGCAGGCGTGAAGCGCACGGTACCGGAGTTCTCGACGTCTGCACCCTCAAGCGAGCGCCAGGCTATCAGCTGATTGGGCTCGTCCTGGGTGATCTCGGCGTCCCATTCGACGGTTGTACCTGCGGGCGCTTTGGTTTTCCAGTGCGAGCGGCGATCGCCTGTCACCTGTACAGCTTCAAGGTGATTCATGAAGCTTGGCAGATTCTCGAAGTTGCGCCAGTAGCTGTAGATCACCTCGGGCGGGTGGTTGATCGTAATCGCTTTCTTCACGTCCATTGTCGCCTCCTGCCACACTATGAATCGTCCCGGAGTTGCACGCTACAGAGAATGTCGAGGATCGTGATTCCCAGGACCGCCGCGATGGCAACCGCGACTCGCTTGGTGCGCGCGTTCGGAGATGTGATTGCGCCGCCGAGGAGTGCGAGATCCATGGCGTCGCCGGCGACACGAACCCATACCCACGGCAGCGGCTGCGATTGACCGAGGATACCGGCGGCACTGGCAAGCTCACGAACGCCGACCAGCGGAGCAATAGCGGTGCTGTTGCGTGTCCCACGAACGCCGATCGCCCGAGCGAAGACATTCGGTGCCACGAGCGGTGGAATTCCAAGAGCGACACTGGCCCATCCCAGGAACCGTGCCAGTCTTTCTCCATCCATGATGCTGTTCTCCTCCCAGCTTGTTGTGTGTACGTCTTTTCCCTTCTCTCGTACACTATACTTGC
>JAFAYS010000459.1 GCA_019240175.1 Chloroflexota bacterium
AGATGTACACGGTGCTAATTCCGGCAGATCGTTCTGGAAGATGAGAGGTTGTCGCCGTTGAGTGCGCCCTATGTGCGTGCTTTGCCGCGAGCCTCCGTCCATAAAGGGCGGGGGATTTTTGTTTGCGGTCTAGCGGGTACCCTAGCACGACGACAGTACCTCATGCATCTTTCACGAGTCAAGCGCTCGTCGAATAATTTTTTTGGGAAGGTCAAGAGTATGCCTAACAGCACCACTCAGGATGCAGCGACAATCGCGCCGCCAAGCAAAGTTGAAGATCTGAAGCTGGAAAGCCAGGGCCTGGCGGGTGATCTTTGGGAAGAGCTGGCCGACGAAAGCACGGATCGCGTCTCCGAAGATTCGTACCAGCTGCTCAAGTTTCACGGCAGCTACCAGCAGGACGATCGCGATCTGCGTCGTGAGCGCAAGCAGCAGGGCCTGGACCGCGCGTGGAGCTTCATGGTCCGCACCAAGTTTCCCGGCGGTCGGCTGACGGCGGAGCAGTACCTGTTTGCCGATGAGCTGGCCTCGACGCTGGCGAATAACACGCTGCGCATCACCACGCGCTCGGATTTTCAATTCCACGGTGTCGGCAAGAGTAATCTCAAGACGCTGATCCGCGAGCTCAACGAAGGCTGGATGTCGACCTACGGCGGCTGCGGCGATGTCGCGCGCAATACGCTGGCCTGTCCGGTGGCGGATCTGCTGCCCGGCAACACGTTTGACTACCAGCAGCTCGCCCAGCAGATCAGCGATCGCTTTATGCCCGACTCGACCGCCTACTACGAGCTGTGGCTGGACGGCAAGAAAATTTTGGCCGACGGCACGCGCGTCGATGTGCAGCCCAAGCGTGAGGAATCGTTCTACGGCCCGACCTACATGCCGCGCAAGCATAAGATGGGCATCGGCCTGCCGCACGACAACTGCATCGATCTGTTTACGCAGGATCTGGCGCTAGAAGCCGTGCTCGACGACGGCGAGCTACGCGGCTTCAACCTGGTCGCGGGCGGCGGTCTGGGCAGCACGCATGGTAAGGCCGAGACTTTCCCCCGGCTCGGCGATCGCATCGGCTTTTTGCGGCAGGATCAGGCGCTGACCGTGCTTGAGGCGGCCACCGCGATCTACCGCGACTACGGCGATCGGACCAATCGGCGGCACGCGCGGCTGAAGTATGTGCTGGAAGAACGCGGCGTGGCCTGGTTCCAGGATCAGCTGGCGCAGCGCCTGGGCTACCGGCTCGATCCCGTGGCTGAGATCCCACACTACGACGCCCACGATCATCTGGGCTGGCAGCAGCAGGCCGATGGTCGCTGGCTGGTCGGCATCTGGATCGAAAACGGACGCATCAAAGACACCGCCAAGACCGGCCTGCGCACGATCATCGACGAGATCCGGCCCGAGATTCGGCTGACGGCACATCAAAACCTGGTGCTGGTCAACATCAGCGCCGAGGACAAGCCGCGCGTCGAGGCTTTGCTGGCGCAGTACGGCCTGGCGACCGGCGGCAATGGTCTCAGCGAGCTGCGACGCTACGCGATGGCCTGCCCCGCGATGCCGACCTGTGGCCTGGCGGTGGCCGAGAGCGAGCGCTACTTGCCCGATGTGATCACCGAGCTTGAGCAGCGCGGCCACGGCGGCGATCGCGTGTGGATTCGCATGTCGGGCTGTCCCAACGCCTGCTCACGACCGCCAACAGCGGAGATCGGGATCGTCGGGCGGAGCTTGAATCTGTACAACGTGTATGTCGGCGGCAGCTTCGCGGGCACGCGGCTGGCCAAGCTGTATCAGACGGACGTGCGCGGCGAGGCACTGGTGGACGTGCTGGCTGACGCCCTGACGCAGTGGAAGCAGCGGCGCGACGGCGACGAGGCGTTCGGCGACTGGGCCGCGCGCGAGCTGGTAGCGGCATAGATCTACGACAACTAATCCTTGCAAGGTTCTTCGCTGAGCCTGACCGCGGCGAAGAACCTTGCGCAATCATACAAAGCTTTTGGTGACCACAATGCTTAACACATTCCAGAAGCCACGCCCCGAGGAGGAGGCGCTGGTTCAGTGGAACGCGCTCTTCAAAACCGCAACACCGCAAACGCTCCTGCGCTGGGGCAGCCGCCAGTGGGGCGATCGCATGGCGCTGACGTGCTCGTTTGGCGGCGCGGCG
>JAFAYS010000467.1 GCA_019240175.1 Chloroflexota bacterium
AGTCTCGGCCTGGCGCATGTCAAAGGACCACGAAGAAAACGGCTTTGTCAATGTCGGCGGCATGCCGGTGATCACCGATCCCAGCAAGATCCGCAATGGAACACCGGTATTTGTCTTCCAAACCGGACGGGTCATGTACATGGTCAACGGCGAATTAGCCGTCACGCCATACGGCGACATACTCTAGCGTCACCGGGCGCGTCCTGAACTCACAATCCAGCGGGCGGTTTGCCGCGACGAGCCGCCCGTAGCTTAAATCTGGCAGGGAGAAGCCAATGTCATCCACCATCACGCCTTTCAGCGCCGCGCAAACGACGAGCAACAGCAGCGCGCTCTCGGCGCTCAGCCCGGCGGCCTATCTTGTCGATCTTGTCGATTTTATGCTCGACAGCTTCGCCACGCACTTTGCCAATCCCCAGGAGCTGGCGCGGCATCTACACCGCCCGCTGGAAGCGCTGGTGCTCGATCGCGCCGCCGTTGAGCAGCCCGTGCTCCAGATTCAGATCGCGATCGAGGTGTTGGAGCACTCGATCTTGAACGCCGAGCACACGCTCAACCGCAGCCAGCTCTACGCTCGCTTCACCGATCCGGTGCTGGCCTATCCCAAGCCCAACGCGCTGGGCCGCGTGCTCGACGCCTACCTGACGGCGCTACAAACCAGCCGCACCGAGATCGCCGCCGCCTTCGCAGCGGCCTATCCAGGGAGCGGCACCGGTGATCGCGCCAAGCTGAGCGCGCTGCTTGAGCGACTCCACCTGGCCGAGAGCGATCTGACGGCTAGTCTGGGCCTGAGCGGCCAGCAGATGGCGACGCTGCCTGCGCTTAAGCCCACGATCGATACTGTGGAAAAGCTGCCGCCGCTGGTGCGCGCCTCGCTCACACACGCCATCGATCGCGACGACCCGCTGCAGCTGCCCGCGTACGCCGATGCGCTCGCCCGCGCCGAGACCGCGATCAGCCGCGCCCAAGAATACACGCTCGCCGATGTGCGCGAAAACCTGATCCATGCTTTCATGGGCGCGCCCGCCAATCCCAAATGGGCCGGCAATCAGCTGTACGTCGATCTGTCGGCCTCGTCCAGCAATCGCACCACGCGCATCGCCGACGCGATCGAGGCGATTCATGCGTTTGTGCTGGCCTTTCAGCTCGGCGACAAGACGGCTACGCTTTCGGTCATCCGCGTAGACTTCGACGCGCGCTGGCGCTGGATGCAGAGCTACAGCCTGTGGCACGCAGCGCAGAGCGTCTTTTTGTACTCCGAAGATTTTCTGATGGCGCGCACACGGCGCAACCTGACGCCGGAGTTTCAAACCTTTCTGGATGCGCTGGAAAGCCAGACCACGCCCACGGCGGCCACGCAGGCTGCCGAGCAGTATCGCCGCCAGGCGCTGGGCAACTGGCGTCGCACCTTTGATCATGCCTGCGTTTTTGAAAACAAGCTATTTCTCTTCGAAACCTTCTTCGGCTATGACGGCCAGCGGCAGTGGGGCGAGATCCACTACGCCACGCTCGACGAGTTCGGCAACTGGGAAGCCTGGCGACCCGTGCCGTTTCCCCAGGATGCGCTCAACAACCGCGAGCCGCTGGACATCAAGGTGGCCGGCGACAAGATCCTGATGATCCTGTCGATCCACGAGATCGATAAAACCACGATCGAAGCCTACAGCTGGAACGGCACCGGAGAGGCGGCGGTGCGCGACAATTGGAGCAAGTCGTATAGCCACAACAACCAGCAGGCTTTCTACCGGCCTGCCGTGGTCCTGGATGCGATGCCGGGCGATTACCAGTATGTGGCAGCCGCGCACATCACCTTCGAGACGAGCGAGCGCAAGCGGGTGGTCAACACTTTGTACCGCAGCGCTTCGGGCCGCTGGTCCGAGTACTATTCCTGGATTAACGGCGACAAGCTGCTGGAAGTCAACGGCTCACCGTTGCCTGGCGCGATGCTCGGCAGCCGCCACTACTTCCTGCTGCGAGAAGGCGATGCGCCCAAGCTGGTCTCGGTTTATCGCGTCGATCCGGCTGGCCTGCGTCCGGCCTCGATGCGCGTCGATAGCATCGTCGAGGTCCCGATCGATGCCTACACCTGCACCGTGGACGGCGGGCGCGTGGTGCTGCTCCGGTCGAGCGGCAGCAGCGTCGAGTATGTGACCTACGATCCCGATGCCGAGGAGTGGAGCGATCCCCAGGCGCTGCCGATCGGCGAGCACGGCACCGGCTACGCGGTGGTCAGCGGCGACAAGCTGACGCTCTACGGCAGCAGCGGTCTCAGCGAATACCGGCGACAGTCCACAGCCCCGCTGAGCTACCGGTACGAGGGCACGCGCCGGACGATGGTGCCGAACATGTGGCGCGGCATCAAGACGAGCCGCCCGATCAACGCTTCCGCCGGCACTGCCGCCTTTCAACAGTACCAGGAGGAGCAGCGGCTGCTCTTCGCGACGCTCAACCCGCGCGACCTGACGTGGCTCTACGTCGAAGAATACTACATGCATGTGCCGCTGGCCGCCGCCGAATACCTCAATCAGCAGCAGTTCTTCCAGGAGGCCGACACCTGGCTGCATCTGCTCTACCATCCGTTCCTGCACCCCGAGCTGCGGCTGGTCTATCTGGGGCTGAGTCGGCCCGGCGATCCCGGCGACAGCTATCGCGATACCGTCGAGTGGCTGCGCGACCCGTTCAATCCATTTACGATCGGGCGGATTCGCCACCAGGCCTTTCTGCGCCATGTCGTCCAGCGCCACATCGAGAATATGCTCGACTGGGCCGATGCCGAGTTTGTGCGCGATACCAGTGAGTCGATCGGGCGGGCGCGTGAGCTGTACGAGCTGGCGGAAGATGTGCTGGGCCTGGGCGCGATCCCACAGCATTCATTCGAGCAGGCCTGGCGCAGCCTGAGCACGCAGATCTTTGCGACCTTCGACAACGAGCAGATCCGCGTGCTGGAATTGCTGCTCAATCCGGTCCGCAGCGGTGAGCGGCTGGCCACCGTGGACGACGTCCAGAGCTTCGCGGCAATCCTGCGCCAGGAGCGGCCCTTTGCCGAGCGCGCCAATCTGCTCAAACAGGCGATCGACGCGCTGGGGGCTTCCGCTGCCGCCCGCACGCTCGATCAAACCCTGGGCGACCTGCGCAAAGGCTCGGTCAAAGATAACACGCTGGCACTGGCGCTCCAGGCGGCCCAGATCGACGGCACCGCCAGCGCCGACGACGAGCGCGCACTGCTCAACGGCGATCTTCCCGAAACGCTGCTGGCGCAGGCGGCCTCGCCTGAGATGTGGCTGGTCGAAATGACGCTGGCACGCATCGGCGGCGAGTTTAGCGTGCCGGAAAATCCGATCCTGCAAACCCTGCGCTGGCGGATCGAGGCCAATCTGGAGAAGATTCGCGAAAATCGCAACTACGCCGGCATGCGCCGCGCGCTGCAATCCTACGCGGCACCAGCAGATCCGCTGAGCCTGGTGCAGCAAGCCGCGTCAGGCGAGTTTGCCGACGAGGGCATTCCCAACGAGCCGCCGCCGGTGTATCGCTTCAGCTACCTGATCGAGCGCGCGCGCTACTTCGTCTCGACCGCGCAGCAGCTTGAGGCACTGCTGCTGGCCTCGTTTGAAAAGGGCGACGAGCAAGAATACACGCTGCTGAAAGCGCGCCAGGATCTGCGGGCGGCGCAGGCCAATATCACGCTGCAATCGCTGCGCATCAAAGAGTCCAGCGATGGCGTCGAGCTGGCCCGGCGGCAGCGTCACCGCGCCGAAATCCAGTCGGGCTACTTCGAGGATCTGCTGGTGGCAGGCCTGCTGGAAGCGGAAAAAGAAGCGCTTGAGCGGCTGTGGACCGCCCACGATTGGACGTACGCCGCGACGATCACGGGCGGCATCGGCTCGCTGGCGGGCGCGGCGGTCGGCGCGATCTTCGGCTCGCCGGGCGGCCCTCCAGGCATGAGCGCCGGCGCAATCGCGGGCGGTATTGCCGGGGCGATCGCGGGCGGCGGCCAGATCATGCGTGACATCGCGGCGATTAACAGCATTGCCTCGCAGGCGCGCTCGCTTCAGGCGACCTATGCCCGCCGTGTGCAGGACTGGCAATATCAGAAGCAGCTGGCGGATCAGGACATGCAGATCGGCGATCAGCAGATCACGCTGGCCACGGATCAGCTAGAGATCACCAAGCAGGAGGCCGCGATCGCCCAGCTGCACAGCGATTTCGCCGGCGAGGTGATCAACTTCCTGAGCACCAAGTTCACCAACAAGCAGCTCTACGAGTGGATGGCGCGCGTGGTGCGCGGCTACTACCGCGCGCATCTCAACTTTGCCACGCTGATGGCGCGCATGGCCCAGCAGGCGCTGGCCTTCGAGCGCCAGGAAACGATCACTTATATCGCGCCCTACTACGCCGAGCGCGAAAAGCGCGATCTGCTGGTGGCCGAGCGGCTGCTGACCGACATCAACCGCCTGGATCAGCACCGGCTCACCACCGAGCGCCGGCGCAAAGAGCTGACCAAGGTAATCTCGCTGGCCTCGTACGCGCCGGTCGAGTTTCAGCGCCTCAAGCGCCAGGGCTGGATGTCGTTCTCGACGCTGATGGAGTGGTTTGATCGCGATTTTCCGGGGCACTACATGCGGCTGATCAAAAGCATCAGCATGACGGTTGTCGGCCTGATCCCGGCGACCGAGGGCGTCAAGGCCACGCTGTCGAATCACGGCATCTCGTATGTGATGGTCGGCCCGCCCTTCGATCAGCCACGCCTGATCCAGCGCCAGCCGGAGTCGATCGCGGTGACCGCGCCCAACAACGGCACCGGCCTGTTTGAGCTACGCTTC
>JAFAYS010000563.1 GCA_019240175.1 Chloroflexota bacterium
AACGGACCTTCAGTTGGCTGACCAAACGGCGCAGTCTACGCACCCGCTGGTGCAAAAAAGCGGCGAATTGGCTGGCCTTGGTGCAACTGGCCTGTGCGCATATTTTGTGCAACCTCGCAATTTACGGATAGACACTTATTCTTTCTCGCCTTTATCCCGCAGTTCGTCGATCCGCAGGGCGTGGTGTTTGTGCAATTTATCGTCCTGGGCAGCATTTCGGTCCTGCTCAACACGACGGCGGATCTGGTCGTGGCCTTCCTGGCTGGGCCGATCGGGCAGCGGCTGCGCTCCAGCGCCCGCTTACGGCGTGGCCAGCGGATTGCCACCGGCAGCGCTCTGATTGGTCTGGGCGCGTACGTCGCGGCAACCGGCAAACAATAATCCCACTAATGTTGATCAGGCATGGTGTGTGAACCATGCCTGGCCGAACTTTCCACGCTTAGGACTGGATGGCCTCGCGAAAACGCTTGATCGCACCAACCAGGCGGAAGCGATCGCCGAGATCTGCCAGCCGCGCCTCGTCTGGCTCGCCAGCGGTGAGATCAACCGGCACATCGGTGCGGATCGGCACGACCTGTCGCATCGCCGCCAGATATTCCTCCGAGTCGCGCAGGCTCGCGCTCATGCGTGGCTTGAGCGCGTCGACATCGGCTAGCAGCTCGTCGATGCTGGGGTACTGCTCAACCAGCGTGCGCGCGGTTTTCTCGCCAATGCCCTTGACGCCGGGCAGCCCATCCGAGGGATCGCCACGCAGCGTCGCGAAATCGACATAGCGCGACGGCGGCACGCCATATTTTTCACGGACGGCGGCGGAGTCGAAGGCCGCCATCTCGCCAACGCCGCGAATTGGCATCAGCACGCGGATCGTCGCGGCCCCGGCGTCGTCGCGCACCAGCTGGAACAGATCGCGGTCGCCGGTCACAATGTCGATGCGGTCATCGGCGGCGGCCTGCTGGCACAACGCGCCAATCGCATCGTCCGCCTCCCAGCCGGGCGACTCCGCCACCGTTGCGCCGAGAGCCTGGAGCACGTCGCGCAGCAGCGTGAACTGCGGCGGCAGCGCGGGCGGATCGTCGGGTCGCGCGGCCTTGTAGCCGGCATACGCGGCGACGCGTGGCGCGGGCCGCCAGTCGTGGTCAAACACATGCACGAGCTGCTCAGGGTGATACTGCGTCTGGAGACGCGCGGTCATGTCGAGGTAGCCATGCACGGCGTTGATCGGATCGCCGTTCTCGTCGACCATCGTCGTGGGCAGAGCAAAGAACGCGCGATACATCAGGCTCGACGTGTCAAGCAACAGGCGGTACATCATTCGTCTCCCGGTGACAGGGCGATTCCCCGGCAGCATTATACGCGCCCTTGCTCACTCACAGCCAGTTTAGTTGATTGACCGCCGAGCCGTCCGATCAAAGCTCGGCGCGTGGCGTGGCGATGCTTTCCGGCGCGGCATTCAGGCCTGGCGCGGTCAGCACAAAGAATGTTGCTACCGCGCCGATGTAGCAGAGCAGGATGATGCCGGCCAGCGGCAGCGCGGTGCCCACGCCGATCCCGCCCACGATTGGCGCGACGATTCCGCCCAGCACATATTGCAGCACGCCCAGCAGCGCCGACGCGCTGCCCGCGTCGCGCGGGTGCTCGGCCAGCGCCAGCGCGCCCGATGTCGGCGCGATCAGGCCAATGCTGGCGACAACCAGGAATAGCGCCGGCAGCACGCCGACCAATCCCAGATCGGCCAGAACTGCCATCACGAGCAGCAGCCCGCCGGTCAATCCCGTCCCTAAGCCGATGCCCATCAGCCGCCGCAGGGGCACGCGCCCGGCCAGCCGTCCGCTCACCTGGCTTGCCGCCACGATGCCCAGCGCGTTGCCGGCGAAGGTCAGGCTAAAGGTTTGCGGTGACATGCCATACAGGCCTTGCAGCACAAACGGCGAGCCCGCAATGTAGGCGAACATTGCTGCTAGACCTAAGCCGCTGCTCAGTCCGTAGCCGACCAGCGTTCTGTCGGTCAGCAGACGGCCCAGAGTGCGCAGCGTCGCGCCCAGGCTGCCGCTTTGTCGGCGCTCAACCGGCAGCGACTCCGCCAGCCCCACGCCGCTCAAGCAGACCAGCCCTGCGCCGATCGCGCTGAGCACCACAAACACGCCGCGCCAGCTGGTGAAGAGCAAGATCTGCCCGCCGATCACCGGCGCGAGAATCGGCGCGAGGCCGCTGACCAGCATCGTCAGTGAGAAGAAGCGCGCCATCGCCGTGCCCGAGTACAGGTCGCGCACCACGGCGCGGGCGATCACGATGCCCGCCGAGCCAGCGATGCCTTGCACGAAGCGCAGCGCGATCAGCACCGGCGCGGAAGGTGCCAGCGCGCACAGCAGCGAGGCCACCGTGTACATCGCCAGGCCGACCAGCAGCGGTCGTCGGCGGCCCAGTGTGTCGCTCAGCGGGCCGGCCACGACCTGGCCAAGCGCCAGGCCGACCAGGCAGGCCGTCAGCGTGAGCTGCCCCTGCGCAGCGCTGGCACCCAGCTCGCTCGACAGCGCGGGCAGCGACGGCAGATACATGTCCAGCGAGAGCGGGCCGAACGCCGAGAGCGCCCCGATGATGAACGCCAGTCGCCCGCGATTCGGCCTGGGCTGCTCCATGTCCACGGCGCTCTCGCCTAGTCTGTCGGGTTTTACCATGAGCGTACTCGATCTTTCAGGAATTGGTTTAGATTAGTCGACATAAGCTATGCCTATCCTTGCGTGCGCCGCAATAAGTGTTCCCACAGCCACGATCTGAATCGTTTTAGGAATGCTGGGCCGCGCTAGCCGCCTCGTCGACATCCGCCGATCGCTCCTGTGCGAGCGCCAGCTGCTGCTGGAGCCACGCCGCTACCGCTGCAACCTGTGGCGCACGCAGCAGGCTATAATGATCGCCCGCTACCTGGCTGACCTCAAGCTGATCGATCCAGGAACGCCAGGCGTCGGTATGCCTCGGCTGAATGTCGGGATCTGGTCGCGCTTCCAGCACGGCGGCGCGCTCCTCCCATGTCGCTGGGACGTAGGCGTGCAGCGCCACGAGATGCGCCCGAAATACCTCGATCAGCCGATCGATCTGCGCCGGGCTGATATCCGCCGGCAGCAGCTGTTGTTGACGGGCCCGCGACAAGATGTAGCTTGGGCGCTCGTCGGCTGGCACTGCGTCAAGCTCACCCGGCTCGATCATCCAGCGCCGACCCTGAAGACCGGCCAGATCCTGGACAAATGCGGCGACCAGCCGCGCCGGCTCCGGCTGCCGATCCTCGTTTATGGGCGGGCTGCTGTCGATCAAGGCCAGCAGCGGCACCTGGTCGCCCTGCCGGCGCAGCTGCTGCGCGATCTCGAATGCTACCACGCCGCCCAGCGACCAGCCACCGAGCAGGTACGGGCCACGCGCTTGCTGCGCTCGGATCGCGCTTACGTACTCGGCTGCCATCGCCGCAATCGAGTTGTGTGGTCGGTCGTCACCGTCGACGCCGCGTGCCTGAAGGCCATACACCGGCTGCTCGGCGTCCAGCTGACGTACGAGATCGCTGTAGCAGAAGACCGTTCCGCCGATCGGATGGATCAGGAAAAGCGGCGGTCGATCGCCGTGTGGCTGGAGCGGAACCAGCGGCGACCACGGCTCCGGCCCGGACTCCTGGCGCAGCACGGCAGCGAGTTGGCGAATGGTCGGCGCTTGCAGCAGCGCCGCGATCGGCAGCGACCGCCCAAGCTGCTGCTGGATCGCAGCCATCAGGCGCATCGCCAGCAGCGAGTGACCGCCGAGCGCAAAGAAGTTGTCGTCAAGATCGACGCCTGGACGTCCGAGCAGATCGGACCACTGCTGCGCCAGCCAGAGCTCCCAGCGGTCACGCGGCACGACCGCTGCCGCGCTGCTCACGGTCTGTGCTTCGGCTGGTGCCGGCAGCGCGCGATAGTCGATCTTGTCGCTCGGCGTCAGCGGCCAGCGATCCAGGAACAAAAATGCAGCCGGCACCATGTAGGCGGGCAAGCGTTGGCTGAGGTAAGAATGGAGAGCAGCGGGCAGGCCCTCACCCCCCTGGCCCCCCTCTCCCGTTGCCTGCGGCACAGGCGAGGGGGGAAAGCTATCCTCTTGTTCTTTGTTCTTTGTTCTTTGTTCT
>JAFAYS010000873.1 GCA_019240175.1 Chloroflexota bacterium
CAGGGCAGGACCGAGCAGATAGATCCGCAGCACCTGCTCGTCCACGTGCGGCAGCGGCTCGACAATCAGCTCGTCGCCGCCACGCACCAGGATCGTGCCGGCGTCAGCCCAGAACAAGCAGGCCTCGTCGGGCGTGGACCACAAACAGCGCTCGCTCGATTGGGCAAGCTCGGGCGGACGCGCGATCGTGTCGCGGCGGATCGTGATGTCGGCGGACGCGGCAGGGCTGGCGATCAGCTCCGGCAGCGGAATCTGCGAGCGAATCGTCAGGCCGTACGCCTGATAGAAGGAGGTTGTCGATTCAGTGTGGAGCGATCGTGTGGTATTCATGCTGCGCTCGGGCGGTGGATTGATCAAGGAAGCGGAAGCGCCCAGCGCCTCCGCCTCGCGCGCTCGCGGCTCGAATCCGACGGCTGCCACCGCACGATCCGTGTCGCGAGCGCTCCGATCGATTAGCTCTTGCGGGTGTTGACGCGGCCATCGAGACGAACGCCGCCGGTTCCCAGCGTAATCTCGGTCACGCTGCCATAGCAGCGCAGCTCGGGCTGCTGATAGGGCTGCTTCTCAGCAGCGTCAGACGCGGTGGAGGCCGGAACGGACTGTGATTCGGTCTGTTGCATGGTTTGGTCCTTTCTCGCCGGATGACCGGCTGGTGTTGGATAGAAAGATAAACGTTCGGATCAGAACCCGGTCGCGAGCGATCGCTGTGGCTCGGCCTCGATCTGATGGAGCGCCACGCTCAGCCTGGCGTCGACAGCGCTAAAGCCTGACGCCGACTGGCGCTACGCGGCGGAATCAGCTGCCTGATCGCGCCGTTGTCGAGCGAGCGGAACCAGCCCTCAAGACAAAGCAGCGTGATCAGATAGCCGGTCGCACCCCGCGACTGCTCGACCTCGGCCCAGAAGGGCTTGGGCTGAGCGTAGCCGCGCTCAAAAATATGTGTGATCGGGCCGCACGTAAACCAGGCGCGAATCGCGTCGGGCGACAGGCAGCGCTCGATCACTGGCGAAAAATCGACGCCCACATTGCCGACGCGCACCGCATCGGGCAGGATTCCCGCCAGCGCCTGGCGATGATGCAAACGGCTGGCGCGCAAAAACGTGCGCTCGGCGTGCTCCCACTTGAGCTCGGCAGGCATCGCCAGCACCAGCTCGATCAGGCGGCGATCGGTGTAGGGATGGCGGCGCTCAAGCGGCTGCGCGACCGGCATCGTCACGGGCACCATCGGCGGCGTAATCTCGGCCAGCGTGCCGCGCGCCACGGGACAGCGCACCATAAAGCGCTGCTGCCGCACCTGACGAATCGCGTGATCGACTTCGCGCACCCGCTGCTGCAATCGCGGGGGCAGATAGCCCGGCAGATCGATCGGCTTGCGACGCTCCCAGAAGCCGAGCCCGCTTGCCAGCAGCGGCCACGGTGCCAGCGGCGCGACGCCAAACAGCGACAGCTTGAGCAATGCCGCCTGCCAGGAGCGACCGAGATCGACGCCAAAGCGCCGCGCCAGCTCGCCAAAGCGCTGGCGTCGCAGCAGATCGAAGTAGACCAGCTCGGAGCCGCCGTTGAGCGCGTCGCCGAGATCGCCGGTCAGCAGCACACGGCAGCCGGTCTGCTCGACAAGATCGTAGAGCCGCGTGACCGCACTGGGCATGCGCAATTCCTGCGGCCCGAGCAGCGTGTAGGGCGTCCACTGCGCATCCATGAACTGCGGCGCATACAGCAGATCGGCGGGCAGCATATGCGCGTGCAGCGGGTAGCGCTCCAACACCGGCCAGATCCGTGCGCGCTCGTCGACCTCAGTGGCCTCGTCAAACACCAGCGAGAATGAGTGCAGCTCGGGTCGCTCGGAGGCCGGAACACGGCCCGCCAGGCTGGCAACTGCCGGCGAGTCCAGGCCGCCGCTCAGCTCGATCGCCACGTGGGAGCGGCTGCGCAGCCGGCAGCGCACGGCCTCGTCTAGCATGTGCAGATACTGCTCAAGCCACTCGGCCTCGGAGCGGCGATCCACGGGCTGGTCGCGCCAATCCCAGAATGATCGCGTCACGACTCGGCCATCGCGGGCGGTCAAACATGCGCCGGCGGCCAGCGCTCGAAAGCCGCGAAACAATCCTTGATCCCAGCCGTTGTACCATTGAAAAGCCGGCGCGAGATATTCCAGCACCTGCTCGTCATCGATCCGCAGCGGTACCGTGGGATCTTGCAAAATCTGCGCGCGATCGGTCGCCAGAATCAGCCGGTCGCGATCGCTATAGAAAAAAAGCTGCCGCGCACCGCCGAGATCCCGCGCCGCAAACAAGCTGTGGCTGCGCTCGTCCCAGATCGCAAAGGCCCAGTCGCCCAGCAGCCGCTCGACACAGGCCTCACCCCAGGCCAGGTAGGCCGCCAGGATCAGCGCGGCGTCGGTGTTGCTCGTCGGCAGGTAGCGCGGCGGCAAAGTTTGATACAGCTCAGCCCGATTATCCAGGCGGCAGCTCGCGACGATCCGCAGTTCGCCCGCGACCACCGGCACGCCCGGCTCGTCTTCGGGCAGCGTCGCCAGATCCGCCTGCGCCAGCCCAACCGTGCCCTCGGCCCAGGTCCACGCGCCGTCGGGATAGCGCCGCGCGATACACTCGTTCATGGCGTGGAGCAGCAGCGGCTCGACGGGCTGTCCGTCCCACTGCACAATCGCGGCGATCGCGCTCACAGCAGCACGTTCCGCCGTAGATGTCGTCCAGCGCTGGACCGAGCAGATTCAAAGTGGATGAGGCTAATTCGCATGCTGTCTTTCCAGGGGAACCGCAGGCAAAGGAGTGTAACGCGCCACGCTGCTAGCCGAGCCACCGATCACGATCTGGCCGCCTGACTCGACCCAGGCGTGGGCTTGAAGCCGCCCGCGCTCGTCGCGCGCCACACCGATTCTGAGATCCGCCGCGTGGCCGTTGCGTCGGAGCAGCGCCAGCGCCGTCAGCGCCTGCGGCAGGCAAGTCGCAAAAGGTACATACACGCCGGCAATCGCCACCGCCCAGCCGATCCGTTCGATCGAGCAGCGCGGCGACGAGGCCTGCGCCCGCGCCAGCCGCCGGTGAACCACGCGAAACGGTAGCAGCCAGAGCGCCACACGGATCGTAGCCAGCAGCAGCCAGGCTTGAGTTAGCAGCCAGCGCTCGCCCGGCGATAGCCTGAGCCATTTACGCAGCGGCGACATCGCTCACTTCGATGAGCTGAACTTCGGCCAGATTGTTGAGCAGCGCCAGCAGATCGCGCTCGCAGCGCTCGGCGTCCACGTCGTACTCAGCCATGATCACATCACACAGCGCGCTCACCGACTGCGGCTGCTGGATCAGCGTCCAGATCCGAGAGCCGATCGCGTCCAATCCGTAGTACATCCCATTCTTGAGATTGAGGATCACCGCCTCGCCCGCCAGATCGGAGGATACTTGCTCTTTGGTTGCGACAACGACCGCGCTCTTCGAGATCATAGATCATCCTTCGTGTGGGAAAGCTCCGCAGGCAGAATCGAGGCTCATCGCGCGTCGACGCGGAATGGAGCGCTCGTGCGAGCGGCGCAACGTCCAGGAGCAGTATACAAACTTGACCCGCCGGATCAATGTTTGCGCTTCCTATGTACAGCAGTACTTTTGGCTACAAAGGCCTGGTCTTTGTTAATTGTCGCTCGTCCGGCTCGATCGTCGGCTTAAATCGAGAA
>JAFAYS010001196.1 GCA_019240175.1 Chloroflexota bacterium
CAGGGCTGTATGATGCACCGAGTCCGGCGAATCACCGATCGGCAGCAGCGCGGGCCAGGCTGGGGCCAGCACCTGCCAGGCGATCACGCTCGCCACGCCGAGCAGCGCCAGGTCGCTCAACAGATCGCCACGCCACCATGCGGAGCGCTCGCGCCGACGCGTCGCCAGGTAGATCAGCGGCGCTAGTAGCAGCACAGCCGCGCCCGCCACCAGCAGCGGCGTGAGCGCCAGGCGCAACGCATCGACCAGCACCACGGCCACGATCAGCGCGGCGATCACCAGCGTGCACCACTCGAAGCAGCGCCCGACCAGCGGCCCGCGATCACTATCGGCGCGCGCTGTTGTACGCTCCACAACCGCAGTCTGCGCAGTATTTCCGGCTCGAAACCAGCCTTGGCGAATCACAGCCTGATCCTATCTTTGGCGTTCCTGCGCGACCAACTGCTCGATCGCGGCGGCTGAGTTGAGGTTGATCAGTTCCAGGCCAGGCACAATCCGTTTGATCAGGCCGGTCAACACGTTGCCATGACCGATCTCCACAAAGCGCGTGACGCCCGCCGCAACCATGTGCTGCACCGAAGCGATCCAGCGCACCGGCGACGTGACCTGCTCGACCAGCTCGGCGCGAATCTGATCCGGCTCAGTCAGTGGCTCGGCGGTCGCATTGGCGATGACCGGCCACTGCGGCGCGCTGATGTTCCCGATCGCCGCAACCTCATACTCAAAGGCACGGGCCGCGCTTTGCATCAGCGGCGAGTGCAGCGCCACCGACACATTCAGCCGCACCGCGCGCTTAGCGCCCTGCTGCTTGGCCAGCACCACCGCCCGCTCGACGCCCGCCACGCTGCCGCTGATCGCGTACTGCGCCGGCGAGTTCTCGGTCGCCACCACCACCGGCCCAGCCGCGCTGGCATCGGCGCACACCGATTGGAGCACCGGCAGATCCAGGCCCATAACCGCCGCCATCGTGCCGTCGGGCGTTTCCGCCATCAGCTCGCCGCGCCGTCGCACCAGACGCAGCGCATCGCCGAACTTCAGCGCACCGGAAGCCACCAGCGCGCTATACTCGCCCAGCGAATGGCCGGCCAGAAACGCGGGCGTCAGCTCCGATCCGGCCAGCTCACGCGCCACCGCCAGCAATGCCGTGCTCGTCGTGAGCAGCGCGGGCTGCGCGTTCTCCGTCAGCATGAGATCGTCGGCGGGGCCTTCGAAGCAGAGCCGTGAAAGCTCAAAGCCCAGAATCGCATCCGCCTCGTCGAAGATCTCGCGCGCCACAGCAAACCGATCGTACACTTCGCGGCCCATTCCGACCGCTTGCGAGCCCTGGCCGGGAAACACCCAGGCTGTCGTCATTCAATGCTCTCCTTTATTTCAGCGCTACCACGCCAAACGCTTCGGGATGGCGGATTACTCGGGTAAAGCCGGATTCTTGCAGGCGACGCATCACACCGCGCGTAATGTTCCGCCCAGACGTGCTTTCCAGATCGCCGATGTAGTGGAACAGCCGGCCCTTGCGCTTCAGAACGCGAAACAGCTGGCGATAAAACTCGCCGCCGTACAAATGACCGGCCAGGCTAAACATCGGCGGATCGTGCAAGATCCGCGAGAACGACTCGTCCGCGAAGCCTTCGACAACATCGAACGCATCGCCGAGCAGCTGCACAATCTTGCGATCGCTGAACAGCTGCCGCGACCACGGATTGTGCCGCGCGATCTCCAATCCCGCCGGATCAAGCTCGATCGTCACGACCTCGCTGGCAGTTTTAGCGGCCTCGATCGCAGTGTAGCCGAGCCCGGTCGCGGTATCCAGCACGCGGCCCGTCATCGGCGCGATAGTTTTGACCTTGCGCAGCGTGTCGGCGTGCGGATCGATGCCTTTGATGCGGTGCATCGGCGTGCCCGAGACCAGCATCGTCGGCGCGCCGGTCGTCGGCATCAGGCTGCGCACCCAGTGCGTATGCTCGGAAAAGATGCGAATCTCGTCGATCGTATCGTTTTGCAGCACGAAGCACTTGTTTTCCTCGTCGAGCATCACTTCGGCATCGTCCCAGGCCAGCAGCTCACCGACCGGAAAGCGCGCGCCCTCCGCCTCAAGCACAATCTCAACTGTGCTCAGGCCGAGATCCGGCGAGATCGTGGCTCGCATTTGTCCGGCTTTGCGCGCAGCCAGCAGCGGCGCGATCTGCACATACGATAAAACGATCGGCTCTGTCATACGCTCCTTTATCGCAGCATAACGCGTTCCAGCGCCGAGTAGCTACGCCTACACGCTCCAGCGGATCAGCGCCGAGCCCCAGGTCAGACCACCGCCAAACGCCGTGATCGCCAGATGATCGCCGCGCTTCAGCAGCCCGGCCTCCTGCGCCTCACACATCGCGATCGGAATCGACGCCGCCGAGGTGTTGCCGTAGCGATCGATATTGACGAAGACCTGATGCATCGGCAATTCCAGCCGCTTGGCCATCGCATCGATGATCCGAATGTTGGCCTGGTGCGGAATCAGCAGACTGACCTGATCCGGCGTCAGCCCCGCGTCGGCGATCACCTTGAGCGTGGACTCGCCCATCGCGCGCACCGCATGCTTGAAAACCTCGCGGCCCTGCATGGTCATGTAGTGCAGCTTCTGGTCGAGCGTCTCAGGGCTGGCCGGATGCGCCGAGCCACCGCCGGGAATTTCCAGCATCTCGCCGGTGTTGGGAATCGCGCCAAGGTCGATCGACAGCACACCGGTCGGCTCGTCGGTGGCCTGCAGCACCACTGCGCCCGCGCCATCGCCAAACAAGATGCAGGTGCCGCGATCCTGATAGTTCAGAAAGCGGCTCAGCGTGTCGGTGCCGATGACCAGCACGGTCTTCGAGGTGCCCGAGCGCACAAACTGCGTACCGACTGCCAGGCCATAGGCAAAGCCCGAGCAGGCCGCGTTGACATCCATCGGGCCGGCGCGCACCGCGCCCAGCTCAGTCTGAACCACGCAGGCCGCCGAGGGCATCAGTTGATCCGGCGTGGACGTAGCGACCACCAAAATATCGATATCGCGCGGATCGACGCCGGCGCGATCCAGCGCCTGACGCGCGGCGCGCACGCCCATCGTCGCGGACGTCTCGCCCGGCCCGGCGATGCGACGCTCACGAATGCCGGTGCGCTGCACGATCCACTCGTCGGATGTATCGACTATTCGTTCAAGATCGGCGTTAGAAAGAACGCGCTCGGGAACGTACATTCCCCAACCAGTTAGCGCGGCATACGTCATACTATCTCCTGCCGGCGACGGATAGGATCACCTCACCTACCGCGAAGGCAGGCGCATTATACACGGAAAACGAAAACAGGCCCCCTCACATTGAGGAAGCCTGTCACATTCACACGGTAGCCGAGAACTATTCTTCGTCCTCGGCGTTGCTAACAGCCACAACCTGACGGCCACGATACTGGCCGCACTCGGTGCAGGCGCGGTGAGCTTTGGTCAGCTCGCCGCAGTTGGGGCATTTTGCTAGCTCGGGCACGGTCAGATACTGGTGGCGGCGGCGATTGCCCCGGCGGTGGCGCGACACTTTGCGCTTAGGTACGGCACCCATGAAACGAACGCTCCTTATTGATGACGAATACAGTAAAATCGTGACGCGCCACGATTAGCTCGCTGCGCGGACAAAACTTAGTTATTTCGGTTGACGTCGCCGAGCAGCTTATTCAGCACGGCAAAACGCTCATCGATCTGTTCAGGCTCGCAGTCACAGGAATCTTCGTTCAGGTTTTTGCCACAGATCTGGCATAATCCTTTACAATCTTCCCGGCAGCGAGGTGCTGGTGGCATATTGATCAGCGCATACTCGCGCAGTGCATCTTCGAGATCCAGTTTATGTGTCTCGTCGATGAGAAACGGATCGTCTTCTTCAGGCGCTGGGAGGCGCGCGCCAGTGTTTACGACCACAGTCTGGTAATACTGTTCGCTGAACTTAAAGGCTAACGGTTGCTCGAATCGCGTTAAACATCGGCTACACTCAATCTCAACATTGCCCTGGGCCTTGACATCCGCCAGGATGCCCTTGGGCGTTCGCGTAAACCGCACGCGCCCTTTGACCGGCTTCATGGTCAATGTTTGATCCACGGCGAGTTGCGCATCGTCAAGCTCATACTGCCGGGTGGCCCCAATCGGCTCCTGCAAAAGCTGTGAAACGCTGAAGCGAAACTCTGACATGGTTAAAGTGCCTTTCAAACAATGCTGAAGCCGTCCTCAGACGGCTTCTAGGGACAATATTATAGCGACTGGACGGGCCTGTGTCAAACATTGATGCCTGGCTCGCGCCGCTCCGCCCACATCGCTCCACCGTTATGCGCGGCCTGGCAGCACCCGATGTCGTCGCTTACCCCATGATTTCCGACCTGGCTTCAGCTAGCTACCCTGCGCAAAACCCCGACGCTTAGCAGAGCTTGTGTTTTTGATCTACGACTTAAGTCGATCTCAAGAATCATACTATGACCATATTGACATTGTGTGACCTACGAGCTAAAATATGACCAGCAAGTCAAAATATAAACGAAGAGTACGAAAACTCTTGAACCGGAGCGAGATGATGGTTCAAAATCAAGTGGAGCCCGCCGCCACCACCGCGCGCAGCTCCTTGAAAGAGCGGCAGCGGCAAGAGCGCGCCGATCTGATTTTGCAAATGGCCGAGGCCGTGCTCAGCGAAAAAGGCTACCACGACACCACGATCGATGAGATTGCGGCGCGCGTAGGGATTGCCAAAGGCACGGTGTATCTGCACTTTCCCAGCAAGATCGATCTGGTCGTCGCGCTGTTTGATCGTGACGCGAACAGCTTTCTCGAATTTGCCCAGCAAGTCGCGCAGACCGGCGACTCTGCTCGTGTGAAGCTGGAGCATATCCTGCGTCACACCTACGAAGGCATGCGCGGCAAGCGTACGCAATTGTTCATGGCGCTGTTGTCGAGCACGAGCGTGCGCAATGAATTGATCGAGAAGCGCGGCGGCATGGGTGAGCAAGTAACCTCGCTCGCCCGCGTGATCGAGGCGATTCTGGAAGCGGGCAAAGCTGCCGGGCAGCTCGACGCGACGATTCCGACACCGGTGCTGCTCAGAACCTTTCTCGGCCTGCTTTCGCCGCGCAGCTTCGAGCCGCTGATCGGCGGCGAGCAAGTCTCGCCTGAAGAGCTGGTGCGCTACGTCGGACGGATTTATTTTCAAGGCATTCTTTCGCCAACATCACAGAGCTAAACCATGAGCACATCAACCACCCCCATCGCCGAACCGCGCGCACCCCAGGCGGTTGCGCAAGACTTCGAAGCGCCGCGCTACTCACGACGCGAAACCTTGCTCACCATGCTGAGCGTACTGCTGGTCATGCTGCTGGCCTCACTGGATCAAACGATCGTCGGCACGGCCATGCCACGCGTGATCGCCGATCTAAACGGCTTTGAGCACTACACCTGGGTCACCACGGCCTACCTGCTGGCGTCGACCGTGATGGTGCCGATCTACGGCAAGCTTTCCGACATGCTGGGCCGCAAGCCGATCTTCTTGTTCGGCATCATCGTCTTTTTGCTGGGCTCGGGATTGTGCGGCGCGGCGCAGACGATGAATCAGCTGATCGCGTTCCGTGGCCTGCAAGGTTTGGGTGCGGCGGCTTTGCTGCCGATCGCGCTGGCAATCGTCGGCGACCTGTTCACGCCACGTGAGCGGGCGCGCTGGCAGGGCATTACCGGCGCGGTCTTCGGCCTATCCTCGATCCTCGGCCCGACGATCGGCGGCTGGCTCACCGAGCACACATCCTGGCGCTGGGTCTTTTACGTCAACCTGCCGCTGGGCTTGATCTCGCTGCTGACGCTGATTTTCCTGATGCCGACGCTCAAGCGCACCGCTACCAGCGTCAAGATCGACTATATCGGCGCGGCGCTGCTGATCGCGGGAACCGTGCCGCTGCTGCTGGGCTTTACCTGGGCCGGCACCGAGTACGCCTGGGGCTCCGCGCAGGTGATCGGTTTGTTCGCGGTCGCGGTGATCGCGCTGGGCGCATTCATCGTCTACGAGTCGTACCTTGAGCGCAACAACGGACAGCCGATCATCGAGCCGAGCCTGTTCAAAAACAGCGTATTCCGCATCTCGGTGCTGATCACCGTGATCTCGAACATGGCGCTCTTCGGCAACATCTTCTTCCTGCCGCTCTTTGTGCAGGGCGTCGTCGGCACGTCGATCACCAACAGCGGATTGATCATGACGCCGCTAATGATGACCGCGATCAC
>JAFAYS010000966.1 GCA_019240175.1 Chloroflexota bacterium
GGCGGTGCTGCTGCTGGACGAGCCGACGCGCGGGTTGGATTATCGCAACAAAGCCCAGCTGATCGAGCTGCTGGATCGGCTGCGCGAGGCGGGACACAGCATTGTGCTGGTGACACACGATGTGGAGCTGGTAGCAGCCAGCGCGGATCGGGTGGCGCTCCTGGGCGAGGGCGAGGTGATCGTCGAGGGCACGCCGCAGTCGCTGCTCAACGACTCGCTGATCTTCTCGTCGCAGATCGGCAAGCTGTTTCGGCACCGGGCCTGGCTCACCGTTGAAGATGCGTTAGCTGGCCTACAACAGCCGCCGATCGGCGCTCACTGAAAAACAAAAGCAGAGCGGAGGATCAAAACCTCCGCTCTGCTACATCAATTTACAGGATTTTCGCGCTTAAGCTGCCTGCGCAGGCGGCTTCCGCTCGCTGAGAATACTGATCGCGACGGCCTCCCACAGCTCTTCCAGCGTAAACGGCTTGGCTAGAAACGGCACGCCGCTCTGCTTGAGAAAGGCCTCGCTGGTGGAGCTCATCGTGTCGCCGGTGATGAAGACCCAGCGCAGCTGTGGCTGCACCACATGCACCCGATCGAACAGCTCGTTGCCGTTCATGCCGGGCATGCGCAGATCCGAGATCACCAGATCGTAGCGCTTGACGCCAGTCTGGCGCAGCGCGGCCTCGGCGCTATCCACAGCGTCGACATCGTAGCCGTGCTGTGTGAGCGCGCGCTCCAGGATCATTCGCACATCGGTCTCGTCTTCGACAACCAGGATTGAGCTGTGTTTCGACGCACTTTGCGCGGGTGCTGCCGGCTGCTGCGAGATCTTGTGACCAATCGGCAGCTCGATCAGAAACGTCGCGCCGTGGCCGGGCGTACTCTCGGCCTTGATCGAGCCGTTATGCTTGTTGATGATGCCGTACACCAGCGACAAGCCCAGGCCAATGCCGTGGCCGACCTCTTTGGTTGTGAAGAACGGATCGAAAATCTTGGGCAGATCCTGCCGCGCGATGCCCGGTCCGTTATCGTCGATGCTCAGGCGAATATGGCTATCGGTAGCTGTCGCGCTGATTACGATCTTGCGCAAAGGCGAGCGATGCTCCGAGAGCGCCTGGATCGCGTTGTGCAGCAGATTGTCCAGCACCTGCTCGATCTGATACGCATCACCCCAGATCGCGGGCAGCTCGGGCTTGATCCGAGTATCCACACGAATTTCGTTGATCTGAATGCTGCGGCGCAGATTGAGCAGCACACGATCGATTAGCAGCGCCAGATCGACAGGGCCGCGAACGTCCTGCTGCGCTCTGGCGAAGGTCAGCATCTGATTCACGATATGCTTCGCGCGCTGCGCCGCCACCTCGATGTCGCGAATATCGTCGATCAGATCCGCCGCCGCCGGATTACGCATCAGCAGCTGCGACATGCCCAGCACCACGGCCAGCGGATTGTTCAGCTCGTGCGCCGCGCCCGCCACCAGCTGACCCAGCGCGGCCAGCTTCTCGCCCTGACGCACCTGCGCCTCAAGCTGGCGTCGCTCGGTAATATCACGCGCGATAAAATGGATCGTCGTCGGCGTTTCGCCCTCGAAGACCAGCCGCGAGCGCATTTCCAGGATCGCCGAGCTGCCGTCCTGCCGCACCATCTGTAGCTCGTGCGTATCCGAAGACAGCGCGCTCTGCTGAATCTGCTCTAGCACCTGCTCGACCGATTGCATACCGTCTACCGGCAGCATATTGGCCAGCGTAAGATGCGCCAGATCGCCGGCGGTATAGCCAAAGAAGCGCAGCGCGGCGCGGTTGAGCAGCAGAATCTGGCCTTTGATCGTCATGGTGCCGACGAAATCGTTGGCGTTCTCGTAGAGGTCCCGGTAGCGCGCGGCGCTGGTCTCGACTGCGGCGTACAGATCGATGTTTTCAAGCGCCCGTGCGATCTGCGCCGCCATCGTTTGCAGAACCTGGAACTCGCCCTCGCTAAACTCAGCCTTGCCGCTGCGCCCGATCGCCAGCACGCCGTAGGTGCCGCTGGTAGTGATCAGCGGAACAAACGTGTGTGAGGTCAGGCCCAGCCGATCGAAGATGGCGCGCACAAACGGCGAGGTTTTCTCAGTCGACATGACCTCAGCCTGTCCGCTCTGCCAGACCTCCCAGACGCGAGTTCCCGGCCCGGCGCGCTCCACCAGCTCGCGAAACTCTGCTTCCATGCCGGCATGAGCCGTCAGCTCAAGGTATTGATTGTTGGCGTGAATCAGGTGAATGCCGACGCAATCGAACTGCCGCGCGTGGGCGATCGCCTCGGCAGCCTGCTGGAGAATATCCTGACGATCGAGCGAGGAGCTGAGCGCGATACTCAGCTTATGCAGCGCCGTCAGCTGCGCGACCTGCTCGGTCAAAGCCCGCTGCTGGCGCTGGCGCTCGGTCATGTCGCGCCCGATGATATACACGCCCGCCGGCTTGGCATGCTCGATAAAAAGCTGCATCGTGACTTCGATAATCGCCAGCGAGCCGTCGGAGCGGCGGATCTCGATCTCAGTCGGATGCAGCTGCTGGCCCTGGAGCGTGCGCTCCTGCATAAACCGCAGCCACTCCGCCGTCTCAGGCACCAGCAGATCGTAGAAGTTGACCAGGCCGTTGCGCGTATCCAACGGCGTCAGACCCAAAAACAGCAGCGCCGCGCGATTCCACGACACGATCCGGCCTTGCAGATCCAGCGTCAGCACAATCTCTAGCGCGTTCTGAAAGAGCGAGCGGTAGCGCTCCTCGGAGCGGCGGATCGACTCGTGCAGGCGGGCG